>NZ_JBSGJX010000009.1:241754-243805 GCF_053605785.1 Nonomuraea sp. NPDC003754 | reverse complement strand
TAAGGAGCATCGGTCCTGGCCGGAAGGCGAGGATCCACGCTCGGGTTCATCAGCGAACGTCTGATGCCCGGCACGCTCATTAGTGGAGCACTGGCTAGTCAGCTGGACCGGGTTGCCGGGCCGCTAGTACCGCCCTCGTGAGAGGGAGTGGGAACGGGGTTGTCGGGGGTTTGGTCCGGGTCTGAACACACTGTTGGGTCCTGAGGAAACGGACATCAATCGCTTGATGTCTGCTCCTCTGGAGCGCAGGACCAGCGAAGGATCACACGGTTGTGTGGTGTGGAGCTGGTCGCTGTTTGTTGTTTGAGATTTGCATAGTGGACGCGAGCATCTTTGTGGCCAAGTTTTTAAGGGCACACGGTGGATGCCTTGGCATCAGGAGCCGATGAAGGACGTGGGAGGCTGCGTTAAGCCTCGGGGAGTCGCCAACCAGACGTTGATCCGGGGATGTCCGAATGGGGAAACCCAGCACCAGTCATGTGGTGTTGCCTCCGCCTGAATGTATAGGGCGGTTGGTGGTAACGCGGGGAAGTGAAACATCTCAGTACCCGTAGGAAGAGAAAACAACAGTGATTCCGTGAGTAGTGGTGAGCGAAAGCGGATGAGGCTAAACCGGGCATGTGTGATAGCCGGCAGGCGTTGCATGTTCGGGGTCGTGGGACCTTCTGGTGGTTTCTGCCGGAACCGCAAACAGTGAGAAATCGATGGGGTAGTTGAAAGCTCTGGGAAGGGCTGCCGTAGACCGTGAGAGCCGGGTAGGCGAAACCTTGTCGACTGTTGGAGGGGATCCCAAGTAGCACGGGGCCCGAGAAATCCTGTGTGAATCTGCCAGGACCACCTGGTAAGCCTAAATACTCCCTGATGACCGATAGTGCACTAGTACCGTGAGGGAAAGGTGAAAAGTGCCCCGGTGAGGGGTCGTGAAATAGTACCTGAAACCGTGTGCCTACAAGCCGTAGGAGCTTACAAGGGCTTGTCTCTTGTGTGATGTGACTGCGTGCCTTTTGAAGAATGAGCCTGCGAGTTACGGTGTGTGGCGAGGTTAACCCGTGTGGGGGAGCCGTAGCGAAAGCGAGTCTGAATAGGGCGTTTGAGTCGCATGCTGTAGACCCGAAGCGGGGTGATCTACGCATGGGCAGGTTGAAGCGAGGGTAAGACCTCGTGGAGGACCGAACCCACCAGGGTTGAAAACCTGGGGGATGACCTGTGTGTAGGGGTGAAAGGCCAATCAAACTCCGTGATAGCTGGTTCTCCCCGAAATGCATTTAGGTGCAGCGTCGCGTGTTTCTTGCCGGAGGTAGAGCACTGGATGGCCGATGGGCCCGACAAGGTTACTGACGTCAGCCAAACTCCGAATGCCGGTAAGTGAGAGCGTGGCAGTGAGACTGCGGGGGATAAGCTCCGTAGTCGAGAGGGAAACAGCCCAGATCACCGACTAAGGCCCCTAAGCGTGTGCTAAGTGGGAAAGGATGTGGAGTCGCAGAGACAACCAGGAGGTTGGCTTAGAAGCAGCCACCCTTGAAAGAGTGCGTAATAGCTCACTGGTCAAGTGATTCCGCGCCGACAATGTAGCGGGGCTCAAGTACACCGCCGAAGTCGTGGCATTGACAGGTCTTTGGGCCTGTTGATGGGTAGGGGAGCGTCGTGCAGCCGGTGAAGCGGTGGGGTGACCCAACCGTGGAGGCTGTGCGAGTGAGAATGCAGGCATGAGTAGCGAATCGAGGGTGAGAAACCCTCGCGCCGGATGACCAAGGGTTCCTGGGCCAGGCTAATCCGCCCAGGGTAAGTCGGGACCTAAGGCGAGGCCGACAGGCGTAGTCGATGGACAACGGGTTGATATTCCCGTACCCGCTTCAATGCGCCCATATCGAACCTCCTGATGCTAAGAGTCCTTAAGTCCTCTGGTCCTTCGGGATCGGGGTGAGGCTGAACGCTCGATCCGATGGGGTAGTAGGTAAGCGATGGGGTGACGCAGGAAGGTAGTCCAGCCCAGGCGATGGTAGTCCTGGGGTAAGCATGTAGGGAGCGAGGTAGGCAAATCCGCCTCGCAG
>NZ_JBSGJX010000009.1:119443-241658 GCF_053605785.1 Nonomuraea sp. NPDC003754 | reverse complement strand
CTGGTGTAGAAACTAGCTTTCGAAGCTGGTGGGGGTCGCAGTGGCCAGGGGGAAGCGACTGTTTACTAAAAACACAGGTCCGTGCGAAGTCGTAAGACGATGTATACGGACTGACGCCTGCCCGGTGCCGGAACGTTAAGGGGACCGCTTAGCACAGCTTGCTGTGCGAAGGTGAGAACTTAAGCGCCGGTAAACGGCGGTGGTAACTATAACCATCCTAAGGTAGCGAAATTCCTTGTCGGGTAAGTTCCGACCTGCACGAATGGCGTAACGACTTCCCCGCTGTCTCAACCGCAGACCCGGCGAAATTGCACTACGAGTAAAGATGCTCGTTACGCGCAGCAGGACGGAAAGACCCCGGGACCTTCACTACAGCTTGACATTGGCGTTTGGAGCGTCTTGTGTAGGATAGGTGGGAGACTGGGAAGCTCGGACGCTAGTTCGGGTGGAGTCATTGGTGAAATACCACTCTGGTCGTTTTGAACGTCTAACTCTGGTCCGTGATCCGGATCGGGGACAGTGTCTGGTGGGTAGTTTAACTGGGGCGGTTGCCTCCTAAAGGGTAACGGAGGCGCCCAAAGGTTCCCTCAGCCTGGTTGGCAATCAGGTGTCGAGTGTAAGTGCACAAGGGAGCTTGACTGTGAGACTGACGGGTCGAGCAGGAGCGAAAGCTGGGACTAGTGATCCGGCGGTGGCATGTGGAAGCGCCGTCGCTCAACGGCTAAAAGGTACCCCGGGGATAACAGGCTGATCTTCCCCAAGAGTCCATATCGACGGGATGGTTTGGCACCTCGATGTCGGCTCGTCGCATCCTGGGGCTGGAGTAGGTCCCAAGGGTTGGGCTGTTCGCCCATTAAAGCGGTACGCGAGCTGGGTTTAGAACGTCGCGAGACAGTTCGGTCCCTATCCGCTGCGCGCGCAGGAGACTTGAAAGGGGCTGTCCCTAGTACGAGAGGACCGGGACGGACGAACCTCTGGTGTGCCAGTTGTACCGCCAGGTGCACGGCTGGTTGGCTACGTTCGGAAGGGATAACCGCTGAAAGCATCTAAGCGGGAAGCTCGCCTTGAGATGAGGTCTCCCACCACGAGAGTGGGTAAGGCTCCCTATAGACGATGGGGTTGATAGGCCGGAGGTGGAAGCGCGGTAACGTGTGGAGCTGACCGGTACTAATAGGCCGAGGACTTGACCTCAAAGCTTTTTGCTCGCGTCCACTACGCAATTCTGAGACAGCAAGCAGCGTGTCTCGTAGGGTTGCGGCGGTTATGGCGGGAAGGAAACACCCGGTTACATTCCGAACCCGGAAGTTAAGCTTCTCTGCGCCGATGGTACTGCACTCGAAGGGGTGTGGGAGAGTAGGTCGCCGCCGCGCAATCTTTACAGTAAGGGCCATCCCGGTTGGGATGGCCCTTTCTGCTTTTCCAGGCCGTTTCGAGGGCGCGCCGTGGGTGGCCTTGCCAAGGGGGACCGTAGGCTGGCCTGATATGAGGACTGGATTCGCTGTTCCCATGTCCGGGCCGTGGGCCACCCGCGCCAACATGCGCCGGATCGCCACCCGCGCCGAGCAACTCGGCTACCACGAGCTGTGGACCTTCCAGCGCCTGCTCTATCCCGAGGGTCACGCGATGGGTCCGACGTACCGCAGCGTCCACGACCCCATCGTCACTCTCTCCTACCTTGCCGGCGTCACCGAGTCGATCAGGCTGGGTGTCGCCGTGGTCAACGCCTACGAGGCGCCCGCTCTGGTGGCCAAGCAGGTGGCGTCGCTGCAGGAGGTCTCGGGCGGGCGGGTGTCGTTCGGGCTGGGGCTCGGCTGGCTGCGCGAGGAGTTCGAGGCCATGGGGGTCGACTTCGCGAAGCGTGGCCGCAGGGGTGAGGAGTTCATCGCGGTGCTGCGCAAGTGCTGGACCGACGATGTGGTCCGGCACGAGGGGGAGTTCTACCGGATTCAGGCTTCCCACATGGATCCGAAGCCGACGCCGATTCCGCCCATCCTGCTGGGCGGCGGGGCCGAGGTGGCGCTGCGCAGAGCCGGCCGGCTCGCCGACGGCTGGGTCAGCGCGAGCAGGGAAGACCTGGGCGGCATCGCCGAAAAAATCTACATTGTAAAGGAGGCGGCACGGGAAGCCGGACGCGATCCCGAGGCACTGCGTTTCATCTGCCGAGGGGTCACCACGGTCACCGACGCCGTCGACGGGCCGCCGTTGACCGGGCCGTACGAGAAGATCAGGCAGGATGTGGCGGATCTGGCGGCTCGCGGGGTGACGGAGGTGTTCCACGACCTCAACTTCGCGGCCGACATCGTGACCGCCGCGCCTGAGGAGGCGATGCGCCGGGCGGAGGAGGCGCTGGAGGCCCTCGCCCCCTGACGGACCCGTGCCCGGCACCCGGTTTCCCGGCCACTGACTGTCACCGGGAGTTGAAGGCGTGGCGGCTCCTGATCGAATGACGGAGCGATTCAACGGTGCCCTGTATCCCCACAACCCACGACCTGAGATGGTTGGCGACATGGGCCCGGCCCCGTCCGGGCGAACCGCACAGGATTGGTTCGGCCGCGCTGCCTTCGCCGGATGCCATCGTGGCCATTGGGCGTTGGAGTGTGTCGTCGTCCCGGGGCGCCCGGCGCGTTCCACGTGGATCGTCAGGCGCACACCTCACGGTCGGGTGGCGGACCGCGGATCATCGCTGCACGCCGGGCTTCGTCCGCCGCTTCAGCTCACCGTGGACTCGAGTGCACGCGCCTCGTCGGGACGGTGTGTCTCGTGATACCCGCCCTCCGGAGTCCGGACGACGACTCCGGTTTCCACGCCGTGCGCGGCGACGTCGCGATCACGTGCTTGCAGGCCGAGGCAGAGCCAGCGGGTGATGACGAAGGCGACGATCGGGCCGACGAGGACGGCCACGCGAAAGGCGTTGGTCACGGATTCGAGTGACAAGTGGAAGACATGCGCGATCTGGTCGTTGGCCGCGGAGGCCCACAGCGATCCGTAGAACGTGACCCCGGCCGCCGCGAGACCGGTGCGGACCGGGGTGGCCCGTGGCCGGTCCAGGACGTCGTGTCGGGTGCGGACCCGGGCGAGGCGCTCCTTGTTCATCGGGCGCCCGTTCGCGTCGCGCCGCGCGCGATACGTCAGCACGCGCTCTTCGATCAGCGGGTACAGCGCCAGGACGGTGAAGAACGCGCCGGGTACGACCAGGCCGGGCACGAGAACGACGAGGCTGAGGGTGTGGCCGAAGACGGTGACCTCCCATGCGGGCATGAGCCGGAGCGCGCCGTCGATGAAGCCCATGTACCAGTCCGGTACGGCTCCCGCCGCCGTCTGGCCCGGGTTGGCCGGGCCGTACAGCCAGATAGGGGTGATCTGGACCAGCACGCCCATCATGGCCAGCACCCCGACGGTCGCACCCGCCACCAGCGTACGGGTAGCGGGACGTCCCCTCACCGCGCCGGGGAAACGTGTGTGGCCGTGCCGGCGGACCAGCCGGGCGCGAAGGGCCAGCAGGCCCGCCACGAGCAGTGGCAGCACCAGCACGTGCGCCCAGTACAGCCGGGGAACGATGTCCTCGCCTGGGAACGCTCCGCCGAACAGCAGCTGGTGGAGGTAGGTCCCGACGACGGGAATGGACAGCACGATGCTGTTGATGAGCCAGAGGCTGCCTCCTGACAGCAGGTCGTCCGGGAGGATCTTGCCGGTTTCCCCCGCGGCCATGGCGAGCGCCAGCAGCGTCACCCATGTCATCCACTGAGAGCGTCGGGGCCGGCGGAACGCGCCGGTCAGAAACATGCGTAGGAGCTGCAGCACGATGGCGGCGGCGAAGATGAGTGCCGCCCAGTGGTGCACTTGGCGGATGACCAGGCCGCCTGTGACGTCGAAGCTGATGCGCATGGCCGAGTCGAAGGCCGCGCTCACCTGAACCCCGTGCAGCGGGGCATAACCGCCGTCGTAGGTGACCCGTGACATGTCCGGATCGAAGAACAGCATGAGGAACAGCCCCGTCACGGTCAGGACCGCGAAGGAGTAGGCCGCGATCTCCCCGAACAGGAACGACCAGTGGCTGCCCCCGAACACCTGCTGCCGCATGCGTGACACGCGCATTCCGCCTCCAGGAAACTCGTCCTCTGTACAAAGGACTGAATTGCCGCCCGGAATGTGACATCGCGACCAGTGAGGTCGATCACGGCCGTTCTGGTCGCTGCTCGATCTCGTACGGTCGGCCGTTGACGATGGAGCCGGGGCCGACCACATAGCCGCCGCGGACGGGCCCGCAGGTGTCGATGCAGGGGCCGAGCGGAAGTTGGGGGAGCTGCTGGTGGTCGAGCCGATCGCGTAGCCGGGCGGGACGGTCAGGTACAGGTGCATCCCGCCGGTGGTTGTCTGCTGGACGATCATGAGATGAAGACATCAAGACTGGTCAGAGAGCGTTGACGCGATCGCAGAAGTCATCTTGTCGCGTCGGGCAGTACTCCCGGATATTGCTGCGTAACGTTACGATCTGGCGATGCGATCGTCCGCGTTAGTCGTCAGGTGGAGTGCTGCTCCATCTGGCCGGAGCTGGCTGTGGACCGCCGGTCAGATCGTCGGAGCGGGGCTCGCTGGCTCGCTGCTCGGCCCCTGCTTGTACGCCGTCGCTGTCTTTGTTCTCGGGCTGGGCCCGATCGTCTTGGTCTTCGCCGCGCTCTTCGCAATGGTCGTGTTGTATCTCGTGGCACTCGTGACACGAGAGGGATCGTCGATGACGGCGACCCCGGGTGGCAGGACGATATGGGCAGGCGTGGTCTTGATTCTCGGGGTGATCGGCTGGGTCGCCGGGGCGTCCGCCCTCGGCAAGCTGGGATTATCCACGACGGACCCGCTGTGGTGGTCGTTGCTGAGCGCGATCCCGTTCGCCCTGGCGGCAGCGCTTTGTACGGGAGGGTGGATCTCGCTCGTCTCCCTCACCTTGACCACGGCCCTGATCCTGACTGGCTGTTCCTAGGAATCCTGCTGCTTAGCTCCTGGAACGGTGTTCACCGGTCCCGTGCCGGCGACAAGCGAGTTCGCGACGGAGTTCAAGGTTTTCGCCGTGTGCTTGTTCGAGCGCTGCGCGGAGTGCTTGGACACTGATGTCCTTGTGGCTGGTACGGGTGACCCAGTACGAGCGATCGTGGATCTCCACTAGGTCGCCGCAGATCTGTCCAGCCGACGAAGGAGTCGTGCAGGATCGTCCCGGTGGTCCTCCATGTATGTGACCAGGGTGTCGATTACCTCCCGGCCGCACCTCGGCCCCGCCGGCGCGGCGACGGTCTCCTGCCTCGCCCGGTCCGCGCCTCCTACTGCACCGTCGTCCACGACGCCCTTGCTGGCATCGCGACCGTTGAGCTCGGCGACCCAGGTCGCCGAGCTCAACCCGCTTGTCGTTGGCCAGGCGCGCCTTCGGCGGGATCGACCATGTCGCGAGGGAGTGGTCAGCCGAGCTCCGCCGTCATCAAGGTCAGCGGTGCCATTCCTCCGACTCCACCGTCTGCTCGGCGGGCGGCGGTTTGATGTGCACCTTCATCCCCCAGTCCGACAGCCGAAGTTCCTTCGAGTGGACCTCGTAGGGCGCATCGCCCGCGGACCTGCCAGGGCCGTCGTTCAGCTCGCGCCACGAGCTCCACGCTCGGCGGACGAGTTGGTCGCCGCCGATCCATAACCGCCAGGACACCTTCCAACCGGCGTACTTACCGGTGGGGGGCCTGCGGTGGTAGCCGATGCGCATGTCCGGGTTCGCCTTGTGGAGCTGCGCGAAGGTGATGGTGCCCTCGTAGAGGGTGGTGCGCACCCCGTCGTAGATCCCGGCGGGCCGCTTGCGATTGGTGGTGGCCAGCACGGCTCGGAGGTTGGCCGCCTCGGTGAGGCTGAGGTGGGGTCCGGCCTTCAGGAAGAGCTGGCACGGCCATTCGAAGGTCACCCAGGTCTTGCCCGGCGGCAGTGGCTCATCGGGGTCGGGCTTGACGTACGACTCGTACTCGCGTTTGCCGATGCAGATTTTGCGGGTACCGGCGACGGCCACATTGGGGTCCTTCAAATCCGTCGCCACGATCGTGCCCTTGCCGAAACCGACGACGCCGCGCACCGGATCGGTGAACGACCAGCTGCCGTCAGGCGAGCGTGATCCCCAACGCTCGACGATCTTCACCCCCTGGCCGGGGACGAGCTGGCGCTGGATGACACCGGCCGGATCCACGACGGCATCGGCCCGTCCGGCAGGACCTACCGTCGCGGTGGGCACGGCCGCCATGAGAAACGCTGCCGCCATTCGTCGTCTCATCACGCAAGCGATCTTCGCAGTACCAGGTCTCAGTGGCGTCACACCTTGATCGACGGCTGGACCTGCGCCGCTGCGGCATCGGGTCGGGCCGGTCGCAGCGCTTCCACCACCCGGCTGGCCACCGAGCGCGAGCGCACCCGCCACCTGGACCCAGACGCGCCGGCAGGTCGCCGAGCAGAGCCCAGCAGGTTCCACCGCGGCACACGTCCGGGCCGAGCTCAACGAGCAGCGGCGGACCTTCCTGCGTGCCCTGTTGACGTGCTGAGGTGGCGGATGACGTCAACCGTGCTCCCGCGACGCGGCGGGCTCGGCTGAAGTCCCTCTACGGGGTCGGACTCCGGGGTGTCCGGGACGAGTAGGGGTGATCCCCGATGCCGCCCCCCGCGTCCTCCGGCAGCATGGTGGTCATGAGAACGAGGGGCATGATCGCCGTGGCCACGTTGGCGCTCTCCGCGACGGTGCTGACGGGTTGCGGGTTCGCCGGGCTCGGCGTGGCGACGGACGAGAAGACCGAGTCGTACGAGGTCACCGACAAGGTCGTCCAGCTGACGGTGAGGGGCGGGGCCGGCGATGTCGTGGTCAACGAGAGCGACAGAGCCGGGATCAAGGTCACCGAGAAGATGCACTGGCGCGACACCGCGCCCCAGGCTTCGCACCCGGTGAAGGGGGAGGTCCTCGAGCTGTCCTACGACTGCGAAAGGACCTTGGACAGTTGCTGGATCGACTACACGATCGACGTTCCCAAGGCGCTGAAGGTCAAGGTCGACATGGGCGCGGGTGACATCACCCTGCGCTCGCTGACCGGCGAGATCGAGGTGAAGACGGGCGCGGGCGACATCGGCGCCAGCGCGCTCGCGGGCAAGCGGTTGTCCGCCGAGACGGGCGCGGGCGAGCTCGATCTGAAGTTCGGCGGCGCGCCGGACAGCGTCGAGGCGCAGACGGGGGCGGGCGACGCCACGCTCCACCTCCCGCAGGGCCGCTACGACGTGACCACCGACAGTGGCGTGGGCAGTACCGTGGTGAAGGTGACCGACGACGCGAGCGCACCGCGCAAGGTCTCGGTCTCCTCCGGCGTCGGCGAGGTGAAGATCCTGCCCCAGTGAAGCGGCGGACGCCGTGGGGGCCGCCGAGACCCGACTCCGGGTCGGTCAGCGGCCGCGGCTCTCAGACGTCCGGCGATGGCGCGCCGACCTGAGGGGGGTTACCGCCGTCGACCGGTTCGATGCAACTCGCTACTTTCGGTAGATATCCGGTGAGGCGGCGGAGCCGGCCGATCCGGCTGCGGTCGACGCTCACGGGTGGCCAGATCTCCAGCTGGGGTGTGACGTGCACCGTCGGCTTCCGGCACCGTGATGACGAAATCGCCGCGTTCGTCGTCAGCGGACACTGGACGGCTTGGCCTTTCGGCGAGCTCCCCAACCACGACCTTGGCGACGAGTTCATCGGCACGGCCTCGGTGCTGGTGGAGTCGCGTAATCAACTGTCGCGTATTCGTCCAGCCGTCGAGTGCTGATGTGGCCGACCTGGGGCATGCTGGAGTCATGACTGGTGATCAGGTAGCCGCCGCAGTCCGTGCATTGATCAATCGGTACGACCCCGAGGGCCTGTTGGGCATGGGGGCTCCTGAGGACGAATATGACCCCGAGGTGGGTGATCTCGCAACTCTCGTCTGCGGTAGAGAAGAGATCACTGCTGATGCTGTCGGCTCCGTCTGGAACCGATGGTTCAACGATGTCTCCGATTGGTGCACCCGGCAGCCTGAGCAGGTTCGTGAGGTCGCGGCCGCGCTGGAGAAACTTCGTGGCCAACGACAGCGGTCGGATCTTCCCTGATAGCAGGCGCTTTACTGGCTCGCCTATTCAACTCTCGCGAGTTGTCATTCCCGTAGGGGTTGATGGTGACGTTCCGTGATCTCCTGCGGCGTAGCGGCTCCATGCTCCACCGCCTTCCCGAAGGAGCCGGGCGGTGGTCTTGTCGTGGTAGCCGAGGGCGTCGGCGACGACAGGGGCAGGCGTCTCCAGGAGTTGCTGCCGGACGGCGGCGCCGCGGCCGGCGGCCGCTGGGATGCCGATCTCTCTGAGAAGCGCAGACAAATGGTCGGGGCGGCAGGGCTGGCCTGCTCGGCGGCCAGGGAACATCCAGCGAGAGGCGCGGTTGGTGGCGGTGTTCATGTTGTCGCGGTCCTCGATGTAGGCCAGGAGCAGGGATGCGACCGGTTCGGGGACGGGCGAGGGCGGCTCTCCGAGCCGTAGGAGAAGGGCTTCTCCGTCGCGGAGCAGGTCGTCGATGGTGAGCCGGACGACCCGCGTAAGGGGTTGCGCGTAGAGGAGCACGATGATGCCAGCGACACGCAGAAGTTGGGGAACGTCAGCATCGATGAGCAGGCGACGGAGGGCAGCGAGGCGCTCGTTCTCGGTCATGGGGGTTCGGCGGGAGATCTTCATCGGGGGTAGAGACAGTGAGCGTGAGCACTGACGGCTCTTCTTGGCCCAGGTGAGAAAGGCTCGTAGCCGTTTGCGGGCATGTTCGGTGTTCTGGGCATACCAGGCGTCAATGTCGCTCTGGCGGCAAGAGGCGAGCGTGCGGTCGCGCTTGTCGAGCCCTCGTTCTATACGGTTCCCCAAAAAGGCGCGCAGCAGATCGCGGGCGGAGACGGAGACCTGGCCGGCGACCTCATCGTCGGCGTGGGCCGGCACGCCTCCAGCTCCGTGTAGCCGTTGGGCGGCAGCTGCTCGGCGATCGCCACAGGCCGTGCGCTGCGACCACGACTATCGCCCCTCCGGCTGTCAAGTCCCGATATTTCGCGACATGACAGCAGTTCTTTCGAACAGCTCTACTGGAGGCGACTTCGAGCACGGTAACGAACGGGCGCGGGGTCGCCTCCCGCCCTCCGGCGGTGGCACCGACCTGAGGCTGCCGCTTGGTGGGCGCCGAGCGAGCAGCTGACGTTCGGGGTCGTCACCGACAACGAAACGGCAGCCGGGCAAATACAGAGAACGGGGAGACCTATGGGATGGGGATTGGGCGACATTGCCGACGCCGTCTCCGACGTTGCCTCCGGGGCCGGCGGCCTGGTCGAAGATGCCGTCGACACCGCCACCGACCTCGTCGAGGGGGCCGTCGACGAAGTCCTGGACACCGCGGGCGGATGGCTGGGGGACGCCAACGGGTGGCTATGCGTCAACGGACCCAGCTGGCTGTGTCATTCGAGCAACGTCGTGCTAGGAGGCATCCGAGGCCTCGTCAACAACGCTTCCGACCTCGTCGAAGACGCAGCCGACCTGCTGAGAGACGGCGGAGCGATCGTCGCAGACGTGCTGCGCGGCGACTTCTGCAAACTGGTGAACGATCTCGGCAATCTCGGGGTCGATGCCCTCGACGCCGGCGTCGACCTCACACGCACAGTGACGGGCGGCTACATCGTGGGCGGGTGGCTGGATGCCCGCGACCGTGAGCACCTTCGCCGATTCATCGATCAGCGCCTCGAGCAGAAGTTCAGCAGCGACCTCCCGACGCTGGAGAAGATCCGCGAGCACATCGGCCTGGACCGAGCCTCGTACGGACTGCCGCTCAAGGCCGAACACTACGTGTGGCGGCTTGACAGCATCAACGCCAAGCTCGCCGAATGGCACCACGAAGGCACCCTCGACCTGTACGCGCTGGCGCATCTCTTCAGCGATCGCGACACCTGCGAACTCTGGAATCTCACCGGCCCCGCCGCCCGCACCGTCGTCAAGTTCGTCGATGAGAACGGCGTCGAGGGCACCGGACCCATCCGCCGCTCTCAACTGCGGAAATACATCGACAGCAACGGCGCCACGGGACGCATCCGCGTCTACGCCATGAAAGATCGGGTCGTCGCCCACAAGACGAACATCGCCACCAAGAAGTGCAAGCGCATCGGCGTCGACCTGAACTGGAATTCCAGCGAACGGTTCCCGCAGTTCGGCCAGTACGCCGTCCGAGACATCACCGAACGCGACGAGTACCTGTTCCGCGTAGAACTCGCAGCCAACGGGGTGAGCGTGAACACCGACCTCGGCGACTACCTTCGCAACGCCGGGCTACGCGCGACGAACCCCGGCCCGCGCTCTCCCGAGGAGTGCATCATCGTCGCCATCGGCGCCTTCCGCTACACCTCAGACAAGCTGCTGGGCGCCTGCAGCGGCCGCAGTATCGCCGAAGGCGCCACCTGTACAACGCCGCCTGACCGTACCGATCCCTGCTGCGTGACCGTCCATCGAAGCGGCGGCTCAGGGGTCATCCACCGCGACGTTTCACCGTTCAAGGTCTTCGAGTACGCCCTGGTCCATGAAATCGGACACTACCTGGGGCTGTGTCACAGCGGTCACGACAGCCCGGCGCACATCATGTGGGTTTCACGCACGCAAGGATGGGTCGGGTGGAGCCTGCTTGGCTACTACGCCAACAGCGGCCCCTACTTCACGCGGGCTGACGGCGAGAACGTCTGGCGGTTCCTGATCGACCAGATGCCGCAGTGCCTTGCCGCCGACCACTCCGTACGGCCTCCGAGAACCCCGCAGCTGATGTAGCTCGACCGCATCATCCACGTGAAGGACGCGGGGTGGTGGGCCTGGTGCTCGGGTTCCGGGCACCAGGCCGGGGTCACCGGGTCGCTAGGCGGTCAGGTGGCGCTCCCACCAGTCGAGGATGGCCTCGAAGCGGGCCACCCGGTGGGACGGCAGCCCCGAGCGCGACATCTCGTGCCCTTCGCCGGGGAACAGCAGCATCTCGGTCTCCACCCCGCGCAGCTTCAGCGCCACGAACAGCCGTTGCGCCTGCTCGACGGGGCACCGCCAGTCGTGCTCCGAGTGGATGATCAGGAACGGCAGGTCGATGCCGGACGCGTGGCTGAGCGGGCTGAGCTCCGCCCACCCGGCGGGGTCGGCCCCGTAGAGGTCGAGCGCGAACGCCCAGCCGATGTCGCTGGAGCCGTGGAAGCTGTCGATCGCGTTGACGGCCCGCTCGCTGATCGCCGCCCGGAACCGGTCGCCGTGGTGGGCGGCCAGCCACGTGGTCATGTAGCCGCCGTGCGAGCCGCCCAGCACGCCGACGCGTCCGCTGTCGAGGCCGCCGGTGGCGAGGGCTGCGTCGAGGAGGGCGAGCAGGTCGGTGGCCGAGACGGCGCCGACGTCGCCGATGACGGCCTTGCCGTGGGCCTGGCCGTAGCCGGAGGAGCCGCGCGGGTTGCCCATGACGACCGCGTATCCGGCGGCGGCGTAGACCTGGGCCTCGTCGAAGACGTGCCAGCCGTACTGGGTGAAGGGGCCACCGTGGATCATCAGCAGCACGGGGTGCGGGCCGTCCCCGGCGGGGCGGACGATCCAGCCGTGCACGGGGTAGCCGTCGGGCGCGGCGGTGGTGATCTCTTCGAGGGGGAGCGGGGTGAGGGCGGCGAAGGCGGTGAGGGTGATCTCCTTGCCGTCGCGGAGGGCGACGAGCTCGCCGGCGCTGGTCTGGTCGGCGACGGTGGCGACGATGGTGCCGGCGGCGTGCGCGGGCGCGTAGACCTCGCGCGCGCCGGAGATCAGGATCTCGGGGTCGGCGCCGTCGTAGGGCACGAGCAGCAGGTCGGAGGCGCCCCGGTTCTCCGAGGGGAACAGCACGCCGTCGCCGGTGGTGGCGATGACGCCGTTGTTGGCCAGGTGGTACGGCTCGGCGGCGGTGAGGCGGCGGGGCGGGGCGGAGCCGTCGGCGGGCACGGACCAGACGCCGTAATGCTCGGCGACGAGGGTGCGGCCGGTGGGGCCGGGCGCGGCGGCCACGAAGCAGACGGTGGCGCCGTCGGGGGTGAAGCGCGGCTGGCCGGCCGACAGGGTGGTGTCGGTGATCTGGCGGAGTCCGGTGCCGTCGGGGCCGGCGAGCCAGATGTCGGCGTAGTGGGTGTGGTGGCGGGTGTCGTGCCGGGCGGCGCTGAAGGCCAGCAGGGTGCCGTCGGGGCTCCAGGCCGGGGCGTCGTGGTCGAAGTCGCCTTCGGTCACCTGGACGGCGGGCGGCACGGAGATGCGGGAGGCGTGGGGGTCGGTGACGAAGACGTGGGAGCGCCGGTCGGTGTAGAAACCGAGGTTGTCCAGGCGGTATTTCAGGGTGGTGATGCGCCGGGGCCGTTCCTTGTCCGGCTTGGCGTCGCCGTACCGGCCCTCTTCGGGGACGCGGGCGACGAACGCGATGCGGCGCGAGTCGGGGCTCCACACGGGTTTGCCGGCGCCCAGCGGCTGGTCGGTGACCTTCCATGGTTCACCGCCCGCGGTGGGCATGACGTGCACCTGGGGGCGGCCGCCTGATTCGGCGCGGGTGAAGGCGAGCCACTGGCCGTCGGGGGAGTAGGCGGGTTCGGCGTCCCTGCGTCCGGCGGTGAGCTGCCGGGGTGGGGCGCCGCCGTCGGTGGGCACCAGCCAGAGCTCGCCGCGGTATTCGTCGGCCTCGAGGTCGGGCCGGGTCACGGCGACGACCGCGTGGGTGCCGTCGGGGGACACGGTCGGGGTGCCGAGCGTGTGCAGAAGGGAGATATCTGCGGGTTTCATGGCCGAGACCCTATCTGCCGGGCCTCGGCGGCGACGGCGTTGCGGAGGTCCCTGATGCCGGGGCGGCCGCGGAGCGGGTGGACGGCGTTGGTCAGCAGGACGACGGTCAGCCGGTGGGCCGGGTCGACGATCAGCGAGGTGCCGGTGAACCCGGAGTGCCCGTAGGCGTCGGTGAGCGGGCCGACGATGCCGGGGTCGCCGATGCGGACGCCGAGGCCGTGGCGGAAGGGGGCGTCCTGGACGGGGTGCTCGCGGGTCATCTCGCCGGTGAGGGGAAGGGCGCCGAGGCGCAGCGCCTCGCCGAAGCGGAGCAGGTCGTCGGCGGTGGAGAAGAGGCCGGCGTGCCCGGCGACGCCGCCGAGGGAGTGGGCGGTCTCGTCGTGCACCTCGCCGAGGGCGCGGTGGCATTCGGTCTTGGCGATGCGGGCGAGGTCGGCCTGGTCGCCGGGGGCGCCGATCGGGCGGTAGCGGGTGTCGGCGAGGCCGAGCGGGGTGGTGACCCGGTCGCGGACGAGGGTGTCGAGCGGTGCGTCGCCGGCGATCTCGGCGATCCGGCCGGCGGTGATCATGCCGACGTCGGTGTACAGGTAGGGTCCGCCGACCGGCGAGGTGATGGGGGTGGCCAGGATGGTGTCGAGGCGGTCGGCCGGGGGCACGTCGTCGACGCGGTGGGTGGGCTGGAGTCCCGCGGTGTGGGTGAGCAGGTGGCGCGGGGTGATGTGGGTGCGGTGGCCGTAGTGGTCGGGCAGCCACGTGGCGGCGGGCGCGTCGAGGTCGAGGCGTCCTTCGGCGGCCAGGGACAGGATCACCGCGGTGGTGAAGATCTTGCTGACCGAGGCGAGGTCGAAGACGGAGTCGCGGCGGGCGGGGGGCCGGGCCGGGGCGAGCGTGCCCTGGGAGTCGGTGTAGCGGACGAGCTCGCCGGCCGCCGCGGCGTCGGCGATCTCGCCGTCCACGGCGATCAGCGCGACGGCCGCGGGTACGACGGAGGGGGTGGCGGCGGCCAGGATGTCAGCGAGCATGCCGTACCTCTTCCAGGCGGGAGCCGTGTGATTCCAGCAGCGCCTGTGCCTCGTCGGCGTCGACGCCGTGCTCGATCATCACGACGGCGATCTTGGCCTGGCCGCCGGCGGCGTCCAGCGCCTTCCTGGCCTCCTCGGGGTCGGCGCCGGTGATGTCGCTGACCATGCGGGCGGCGCGGCCGGCCAGCTTGGTGTTCATCGCCGACATCTCGATCATCTTGTTCCCGTAGGTGCGGCCCAGCTTGATCATCGAGATGGTGGAGATCATGTTGAGCACCAGCTTCTGCGCGGTGCCGGCTTTGAGCCTGGTGGAGCCGGTCACCACCTCGGGTCCCACGACGACCTCGATGGCGTGCTCGGCGGCGGCCGACAGGGGCGTCTGGTGGTTGCACGACAGGGCCACGGTGAGGGCGTCACGCCGGCCGGCCTCGGCCAGGGCGCCGAGGACGAACGGCGCCGTCCCGCTGGCGGAGATGCCCACGACGGAGTCGAGCCGGCCGACGTCGAGGTCGGCCAGGGCCCGCTGGCCGGCGGGGAAGTCGTCCTCGGCGCCTTCCACGGACCTGGTCAGCGCGGGCCGGCCGCCCGCGATGACGCCCTGGACGAGCGAGGGGTCGGTGCCGAAGGTGGGTGGGCACTCCGAGGCGTCGAGGACGGCCAGGCGGCCGGAGGTGCCCGCGCCGACGTACAGCAGCCTGCCTCCGGCCTGCATGCGCGTGGCGATCGCGTCGATGGCGGTGGTGATGGCGGGCAGGGCCGCGCCGACCGCGGCGGGCACGGTGGCGTCCGCCTGGTTCATCAACTGGGCGATCTCCGAGGTCGGCAGCCGGTCGATCTG
Source organism: Nonomuraea sp. NPDC003754 (assembly GCF_053605785.1). NCBI lineage: Bacteria > Bacillati > Actinomycetota > Actinomycetes > Streptosporangiales > Streptosporangiaceae > Nonomuraea > Nonomuraea sp. NPDC003754. The sequence goes on along the minus strand of NZ_JBSGJX010000009.1, from coordinate 226,964 downwards.
GCTGTAGCGCGGATCGCTCTGCTCCGTGGACAGCTCGGGGAGTCGATCAATCATGACGCTAATTTCCACCTTTGGCATCTCGTATGCAAATAAGCTTCAGGTATGTCTTACGTACGTACCGGAGCCGAACGGCTGGCCATGGATCCAGGCCTCGTGACCGGCGACCGGCTTGGCCTGATCACCAACCAGACCGGAGTGCTGAGCGATCTGACTCCCACGCCCACAGTCCTGCGCGGCCTGACCGCCCTGTTCAGCCCTGAACACGGCATCAGAGGCACGGCGCAGGCCGGGTTCAGCGAAGGCGGGGGAGAGTGTTACGGCCTGCCCGTCCACGACACCTACCAGAAGACGGGGGCGGAGCTGGACGGCCTGGTGGCCGCCTCGGGTGTCGACACCCTGGTGTTCGACCTGTTCGACGTGGGTGCGCGCTTCTACACCTACGTCTGGACGATGAAGGATCTGATGGAGTCGGCCAGGCGGCTCGGTGTCGGCTTCGTCGTGCTGGACCGGCCCAACCCGATCGGCGGGACCGTGGCGGAGGGCCCGCCGCTGGACATGGCGTTCGCCAGCCCCGTGGGCGGCGCGGCCGTTCCCGCCAGGCACGGGCTGACGGTGGGAGAGCTGGCGCGGCTGCTCGACCCCGAGGTGCGGGTGATCACGATGGAGGGCTGGCACAGGGACCTGCCGTTCGCAGAGACGGGACTGCCGTGGGTGATGCCATCGGTGAACATGCCCACGCTCGACACCGCGCTCGTCTATCCGGGCACCGGGCTCGTCGAGGGCACGAACCTGTCGGAGGGGCGCGGCACGACCCGGCCCTTCGAGCTGGTCGGCGCGCCGTACCTGGACGACAGGTTCGCGCCGGCGCTCAACGAGCTCGGACTGCCGGGCGTGCGCTTTCGCGACCTGTGGTTCACCCCGACCTTCAGCAAGCACGCCGGTGCCGCCGTCCGGGGGGTGCAGCTGCACGTCACCGACCCGCGGGCGTTCCGGCCGGTGTTCACCGCGGTGTCGCTGATCCACGTGGCGCGCTCGCAGCATCCCGAGGAGTTCGCGACCAACGACTTCCTCGACCACCTGTGGGGGTCCGACACGCTGCGGCGCTGCCTGGAGGCAGGACAGGACCCGCGCGGGCTGTGCCCGGAGCCCACCCTCCCCCGGGGTGAGCTGCTCTACCGGTGATCTCAACGCAGATCGCGCCGGTAGAGCCAGAAGACCCGCTCTGCTCGCGCGCCCACGGCGCGCGAGTAGAAGCGGAGCGGGCCCACCCAGCCGATCTGCGTCTCGGTCAGGCCCGCGGCGTGCTGGTCGGCCAGGCAGCGGCGCAGCAGCCTGCCGCCCACGCCGAGACCGCGCGCCGCGGGGGCGGTGCCCATCGGGCCGAACCACAGCGGCCTGGCGCCCCAGGCCGCGAAGGCGACGATCTCGCCCTCGAGCGTGGCGTAGTGCAGGCCGGTGGCGTTGGCCGCCTCCCAGGCCCAGTTCGCGTTCCACTCCCGCTCGGCGAAGGCGGCCACGCGCGCGCGGTCCTCGCCGGAGGCGGCGGTGTGCAGTTCGACGCCGGGCCGCAGCGGCGGCTCCTCCTCGGCGGCGACGGGCAGCCGGGCGGTCATGTTCCAGGCGACGTGATAGCGCTCGTAGCCGGCGCTCTCGGCCAGGCACGCGGCGGCGGTGTAGCGCACGTCGATGCCGGGCCAGGCGTAGGCCGGCGGGTTGCCGGCGAAGCGCGCCTGCGTCGCCCCCTCGGCACGCAACCACGTCTCGGCGGCGGCGACGAGCTCGCGCCCGCGTCCCTTGCCCTGGGCGTCCGGGTGGACGGCCAGCAGGTCGATGTGCCCGATCGTCGGGTCGCGCTCCGACAGCGAGACCATGACGAGGCCGCCGTCGGTGGTCAGCGCCTTCCACCTGCGGGTGGGAGGCGGCGACATGAGCCGGTCGACCAGGGCGGGAGCCTCGGCGGCGTCGAAGGTGAGCGCCGCGCGCGCGATCTCGCGCGGCCCTGTCATCCGCGCTCCACATGGGTGGCCACGACGCTGCGCCGCTGGGGGTGGAAGCAGGCGTGCCGCTGCGGGACGTCGCTGGTGATGCCGAGCACGGGACGGCTCGCCTCGCACTCGGCCGTCCTGAACGGGCAGCGCCTGGCGAACAGACAGCCGGCGTCCTGGTGGCTCTCGTCCAGCGACTCGGTCGGCACCACCGGCTCGGCGCCCGGCACCTCCAGGCCGTGCAGCACGGGGATGGCCGACAGCAGCGACTGGGTGTAGGGGTGGACGGGGTCGGCGATGATCGTGTCGACCGGGCCGCGCTCGATGACCTGGCCGCGGTAGATGACGTACAGCTCGCCGTCGTCGCCGATGTAGCGGGCGGTGGCCACGTCGTGGGTGATGAACAGCACGCTCACCCCGAGGCTCTCCCGCAGGTCCTTCAGCAGCGCCAGGATGCCGAGGCGGAGCGACACGTCGATCATGGAGGTGGCCTCGTCGGCGACGAGCATCTCGGGGTCGACGGTCAGCGCGCGGGCGATGACCACGCGCTGGCGCATGCCGCCCGACAGCTGGTGCGGGTAGCGGCCGAGCACGGAGGCCGGGTCCAGGCCGACCAGGGACAGCACCTCGGCGGCGCGCGCCTCGATCCACGACTTCGGCCTGCCGGTCTGCCTGGCGCGCAGCTCGAGCGGGGCCTGGAGCGTCTGGTGGATGGTCCTGGTCGGGTTCAGCGCCGAGTAGGGGTCCTGGTGGATCATCTGGATCTTGCGGAAGTGTGGCTGCCTGGCCTTCGGCTTCAGCGACGACATCTCCACGCCGTCGATGCTGATCTGGCCGTCGTCGTAGCTCTCCAGTCCCGCGATGATCCTGCCGAGCGTCGTCTTGCCGCAGCCGGACTCGCCGATGAAGGAGGCCGCGCCGCCCTTGGGGATCTCGAAGTCGACCCCGCGCAGGGCCTGCACGGTCCGTCCCGACAGGACGCTTCCCCGCTGCTTGAAGGTCTTGGTGATGCCCTTGCCGCTGATCATGCGTTTTCCTTCACCTTGACCGCGTGGCAGGCGACGATCCGGTCCCCGTGCGGCAGCGCCTCGGGGTCGGCGGTCTCGCAGACGTCCATGCGCAGGGCGCAGCGCTCCCTGAACACGCATCCCTCCTTCGGCACGGTGGCCAGCGTGGGCGGCCGGCCTGGCAGGGCCTGCGCCTCGTTGATGTCGCCGGTCAGGCGGGGGATGGCCTTGATCAGGCCGCGCGTGTAGGGGTGCTGGGGGTCGGCGAGCACCTGGCGGGTGGGGCCCTGCTCGACCAGCCGCCCGCCGTACATGACCGCCAGCCGGTCGGCGACCTCGGCCACCACGCCGATGTCGTGGGTGATGACCATGGTGGTCAGCCCGCGCTCGGCGTGGACCTCGCGGATGATCCGCAGGATCGTCGCCTGGGTGATCATGTCGAGCGCGGTGGTGGGCTCGTCGAGCACGACCACGTGGGCGTTGAGCACCAGCGCCAGCATGATGCCGACGCGCTGGCGCATGCCGCCCGACAGCTCGTGCTGGTGGGAGTCGAGCACCCGCGCGCCGTCCAGGCCCATGCGGGCCAGCAGGTCCTTGGCGTCCTTCACCAGGCCCCGCAGGTCCTCGACGCCGTGGGAGCGGCCGAGGTCGAGCAGCTGCTTGCCGACGGTCTTGAGCGGGTTCAGCGAGTTCTGCGCGGCCTGGAAGACGTAGCCGATGTGGGCGCCGCGCGCCTTGCGCAGCCGCTCGCCCTCCAAGGTGACCACGTCGCCCAGGTCGTCGATCTCGACGCTGCCCGCGCTGATCCGCCCGGGCGGCTGCACCGCGTTGAGCAGGGAGAACGCCAGCGTGGACTTGCCGGAGCCGGATTCGCCGACGATGCCGGTGATCGTGCCGGCGGGCAGTTCCATGCTGACGTTCCTGACGGCGGGCAGCTCGCCCGCCGAGGTCTTGTAGACGACCGTGAGGCCGTCGATGCGCACGCCCGGCGCCTGCTTTGCCACTTCCTACTACTCCTCGCGCAGCCGGGGGTTGAAGATCTCGTCCATGGCGTCGACCACGAGCACGATCCCGAGCGTCAGCAGCAGGATCGCCAGCAGCGGCGCCAGCAGGTAGCCGAGCGCGGTCGGCGTGATCATGGCGCCGGCCTGGAAGACGGCGAGGTTGAGCATGACGCCCCAGTTGTCGGACTCGTACGGGAGCACGCCCAGGAAGAACAGACCGACCTGCGCGTAGACGGCGCCGGTCACCGCGATGAGCATGTTCATCGCGATGTAGGGAGCCATGCTCGGCAGCAGCTCCTTGCTGACGATGTGCGTGGTGGACAGGCCGAGGCCGCGCGCCGCCTCGATGAAGCCGCGCTCCCGCAGAGAAAGGGTCTGCGCGCGTACGGCACGCGCCACACCGCCCCAGCCGAGCAGGCCGAGCACCAGCCCCATCTGGATCGGGTTGCCGAACTTCCACACCGTCGCCAGCACCAGCAGCAGCGGCAGGCCGGGAATGGTGAGCTTCATGTCGGTGATCCGCATGAGCACCGTGTCCCAGCGGCCCCGCCTGAAGCCGGAGTAGAGGCCGAGCGCGGTGCCGAAGACCACCGTGATGAGGGCGGTCACCGCGGCGCTGAGCAGCACGTAGCGCGAGCCGGTGATGACCAGCGCGAGCACGTCCCTGCCCTGCGGGTCGGTGCCGAACCAGTGCTGCCAGCTCGGCGGCTGGGTGATGGCGTCGGGGTTGTCCGGCAGCGGGCTCGGGAAGAACATCGGCCCGAAGACGCCCATGAACGCGAAGCCCAGGATGATGATCACCCCGGCCATGCGGCTGGGCTTGCGCTTCATCACGCGCCAGACGCCGTACCAGAAGTTGCGGCGGATGGTCGCCGTGCTGCTCTCCAGCACGATGGCGCTCATCGTCCCCCCTCCCCGCTGCGCACCCGCGGGTCGATCACGGTGTAGAACAGGTCGGCCACGATGTTGGCCACGACGACCGACACGGTGATCAGCAGGAACGCGCCGCCCATCAGGGCGTAGTCGCGCAGGGTGATGCTGTCGATGAGCAGCCACCCGAGGCCCGGATAGTTGAAGATCTTCTCGATGAAGACCGCGCCGCCGAGCAGCAGACCGAGCGAGAGCGCCAGGATCGTGAACAGCGGCAGGATCGCGTTGCGCGCGACGTACCTGAAGATGATCGACCGCTTCATCCCGCGTAGTTCGGCGGCCAGGATGAAGTCGTCGCCGAGCACCGTGACGACGCTCGACTTCATGGCCAGGATCCAGCCGCCGTAGGCCGACAGCGCGTAGGTCGCGACCGGCAGTACGGCGTGTTCGGCCAGGGAGCCGAGGTAGCCGGCGTTGAAGCCGGGCTCGAACAGGATGTCCACCGGGCCGTCCGCCGGCAGGATCGGGATCAGCGTCGCGAAGATGACCACCAGCAGCATCGCCAGCACGTACTGCGGGATGCCGTGCAGCAGCGAGCCGGAGATGGCCAGCGCGTCACCCAGCTTGCCGGTGCGCTTGATGGCCGCGTACACGCCCAGGATCACCCCGACCAGGAAGCTGAGCAGGGTGCCGAGCAGCACCGGTAGAACGGTCCACTTGGCCGCGTCCGTCAGGACGTCGAGGACGGGCGTCCCCGGCCTGGTGACCGAGACGCCGAGGTCGAAGCGGAGCAGGCCGCCCATGTAGTCGACGTACTGCTCCCACATCGTGCCCGAGGGCAGGAAGCCGTACATCACCTTGGTGGCCTGCATGGCCGCCTCCGGCGACATGCCCCCCTCGACGAGCTTCTCGTAACGGGCGGCGACGGGGTCGCCGGGGATGTTGTTGACGATGAAGAAGCTGATCGAGGCGACCACGAGGATCATGACGATCCCGCGGGCCAGGTGGCCCGCGAGTCGCCGAGCGATAACCGTCATGTGCTACTGCTTCTTCTTGACCAGACCCTGCTGGATCCAGACACCAGAGGGAAGGACGCCCTGTCCGAGACGCAGGACCTCGTCGTCGTGCGGCCAGCCGGTGAAGCGGCTGTTGTTGACGAACTGGTTGTTGATGTAGTCCCACAGCTGGATGACCGGGAGGTCCTGGTTGGCGGCCGTGGCCAGCTGCGCCATGATCGGCTTGGCCTCCTCGGGGCCGACCGAGTTCAGCTTGCCGGTGAGCTCGCCGGGGTTGACCTTGGTGCCGTCGACCTCGGTCTCCTCGGGGCTGCCCATCCAGTTGCCGGCCTCGCCGGGGGCGGAGTGCTTGACCTTGCCGCCGACGTTGGCCCAGCCGTTGGAGGCGCCGTAGAGGCGCTGGAAGATGTCGTACGGCGCGGGGCCGAGCGCCATCAGCCAGAAGCCGACGTCGTACTTACCTGCCGCCAGCTCCTCCAGGTAGACCGGGTAGTCGGCGGTGGTGACCACCTCGGCGTCGATCCCGGCCTTGATGAGCTGGCTCTTGATGTTCTCCTGGGCCGACAGCCAGTCGGAGAAGCCGGCCGGCGCGTGCATGGAGACCTTCCACGGCGTGCCGTCGGCCAGCGTCCACTTGCCGTCCTTCTTGGTCAGGCCGGCGGCCTTGAACTCCTCCTCGGCCTTGGCCGGGTCGACCTTGTACGGCTCCAGCTTGGGCAGCGTCTCGGGGATCCAGGCGTTGGCGGCCTTCTGGTGGATGCCGGTGATGGTGGTCGCCGCGGTGCCGCCCTCGGGCGAGGCGACCTTGGTGACCTGCTCGCGGTCGATCAGGTAGGCCAGGCCCTTGCGGACGTGCACGTTGTCGTAGGGCTTCTTGGCCTGGTTGAAGGCCATGCCCACGGCCACGGGGGAGTAGCCCTTGATGACCTCGCTGCCCGGCGCGGCCTTGATCCGGTTCATCACGTCGGTCGGAGCGGCGACGAAGCCGGAGTGGTCGAGCTTGCCCTGGGTGAGGTAGTTCCAGATCTGCTCGTTGCCGGTGTAGTTGAGGAACTTCACCTGGTCGGGCGCCACGTTGGCGGCGTTGAAGAAGTGCTTGTTCTTGACCAGCAGCGCCTCGCCGGGGTTGACCCGCGACAGCACGAACGGCCCGCCCGCGACGTCGGTCGGCGGGGCGAAGGCGATCACCTTCTCGCCCAGCGCGGTGATCTCCTCGCGGGCCTTCTCCGCCTCGGGGCCGTCACCGCGGGCGGTCTTGATCGTGTCCCAGATGGTGGCGGGCACCGCGCTGCTCCACACGTGGGCGGGCAACACAGTGGTGTCGAGCACGCCGCGCGCGAACTTGGGGCTGGGGTTCTCGGGGTCCTGCGTGATCTTGATGGTCTTCTCGTCGACGACCGTGACCTCGGCCGCCGCGCCGGCCGCGCCGGGGGTGACGGCGAAGGCCGTGCTGCCCTGGGTGTAGGCGAGGGCGATGGAGAGCTTCACGTCTTCGGCGGTGACCGGCTTGCCGTCGGACCACTTGGCGTTCGGCTGCAGCTTGAGCGTGATGGAGGAGTTGTCCGGGGCGATCTCCCAACTGGCCGCCATGCCGGGCAGCGCCTTGTTGGGGTCGGTCAGGTGGTTGACGACCCACCCGATCTTCATCGTGGTGTAGCCCGGGAAGGCGTTGCCCTTGGGGTTGTAAGGGTTGGCAGGGGCGCTCGCGTCGATGCCAGGCCTGTTCACGTCGATCGTGGTGAAGAGGCCGCCGCCGGCGCTCCCACCACCGCCCGCGGACTTGTTGTCGGTGCTGCTGCACGCCGTCGTCGTGGCGAGACCGAGCAGCGCCACTACGGCTGCTAGTCGCTTCATGTACCGCTCCGTGGGGGGCTTATCGATGGGTCCGGTATAGATCGGGGATTGTCCGGACCCTATGGTCAGCCCGCGGATGCGTCAATAATCTCCAGCAGTTGTGAGGTGAATGTAACTTTCCTTCATCACCCGCCATGCTGGAAAAAGGGCGTCACAAGGGGGGTGGGGGCCGCGCGACGCGCAGGGCACGCGCCGGGACCCCCGTAGTGTATCCGCTGGTCAACGGCTTCCAAAGAGTTCGTTGACGCGCGCGTTGGCGGCGGTCAGCGCGGTGGCGGCATCCTTCTGCCCCAGCCAGACCTCCTCCAGCGCCGTCTGCACGATCTGCCCGATCTCGTCACCGTGGTCGCTGACCGGCAGCAGGAAGGTGCCGTCCTCGGCGTCTGCGATGGAGGTGAAGGCCGACACGTCACGCCCCGCCTTCTCGTGCGCCTTCATCGCCCGCTCGGCAGAGGACGAGATGGCGGGGAAGACCACGGCGCTGTCGCCCACCAGGTCCTGGCAGCCGGTCGAGCCCAGGAACTTCACCCACTTCCAGGCCGCCTCCTGGTGCTGGGTGCCGGCGTAGATGACGTCGGCCAGGCCGTTGAAGGACGACTTCCGACCCTGGGGGCCCTTTGGCAGCGGGGCGAAGGCGAACTTCCCGTCCGCCAGATAGGTGTTGATCATCCAGGAGCCGGTGATGCCCAGCGCGGCCTTGCCCGAGGCGAGAACGGCGTCCGGGCCCAACGAGCTGGTCTTGTCGTAGGAGGCGGTGTAGCCCTTGTCGGCCAGGCGCTTGAACCACTCGACGGTCTCGGCGAGCTTCGGGTCGTCGTAGAAGTACCTGGTGCCGAACGGGTTCTTGTCGATGAAGCCGAAGCCGTTGGAGACGGCCAGGTCGCCCCAGCCGTTCTGGCCGAGCGCGCCGTCGCGCAGCTCCGGGACGTAGCCGTGGACGGCCACCTTGCCCTTGTCGAACCCGGGCTCGTCACCGCGCCTGCCGGCCGAGTCGACGGTGAGCCGGGCGATCGCCTTCTCGAAGGTGCCGCCGTCGGCGGGGTTCCAGGTGAGGTCCTTGAGGTCGACGCCCGCCTTCCCGGCCTGCTCGACGTTGTAGACGACGGCCATCGTGTCCCAGTCCTTGGGCAGGCCGTACCGCTTGCCGTCCTTGACCCACAGCTCGGCCAGACCCGCGCGGTACTGCGACAGGTCCACCTTGTCGGCCCGCACCATCGGCTCGATGTCGAGCAGTTGGCCGTTCTTGACGAACTGCGGGTAGTAGGAGGCCTGCATGGTGATCACGTCGGGGGCCTCGCCGGAGACCATCTGGGTGGTGAGGTTCTGCCAGTACTGGTCCCAGGCGCTCTGCTGGATCTTGATCGTGATGCCGGGGTTGGCCTGCTGGAAGGCGTCCGCGCACTTCTGGTAGGCGCCCTGCTGGACGTCGTCCCACAGGCCGTAGGTGAGTGTGACGTTCCCGCCGTCCTGCTGCCCGGAGGTGCCGCAGGCGGCCGTCAGCAACAGGACGGCCAGCGCCGCCGCTCTTCTCATGGGGAAACTCTCCTATTTGAGTCCGCTGAACTGGATGGAGTCCACGAGGCGGCGGCCGAAGAAGACCAGCAGCAACAGGACGGGGATCACCGACAGCGCCGAGCCGGCCATCAGGCCGGTCCAGTCGGGCGCGGTGTTGGGCGACTGCTTGAGGAAGATGCCGAGCGCGGCGGTCAGCACGCGCGTCTCCTCGCCCGGCGCGACCAGCAGCGGCCACAGGTAGTCGTTCCAGGCCCAGACCGCGGTGGTCAGGGCGAGGGTGAGCAGCGGACCCCTGGTCATGGGGAGCACCACCCGCCAGAACAGCGTCCACCTGCCCGCGCCGTCGATCGTCGCGGCCTGCTCCACCTCGCGGGGGAAGCCGAGGAAGAACTGCCGCAGGAAGAAGACCGCGAAAGGGGTCATCAACAGGCTGGGCGCGACCAGGCCCTGGACGGTGTTGAGCCAGCCCAGCTGCTTGACCACGGCGAAGCCGGGCAGCAGCGTGAAGATCGGCGGCACCATCAGGGCGGCGACGAACAGCCCGAACAGCGCGTTCCTGAAGGGGAAGCGGAGCCTGGCGAAGGCGTAGCCGGCCATCGCGCAGAAAAGCGTCTGCACCACCGTGATCAGGCCGGTGTAGACCAGGGAGTTGCGCAGGTAGAGGAAGAAGTCGAGGTTGGCGCCCGAGCCGCCGGCCGCCCTGGTCTCCTCGCGGGAGGCCAGGCCGAGCACGCGCTCGAAGTTGACCAGGGTCGGATGCTCGGGCAGCAGCCCGAGGTTGTCGGCGGCCAGTTCCCTGCCGGGGGTGATGGCGGTGCGCAGCATCCAGTAGAAGGGGAAGAGTGTGATCAGGATGGCCAGGGCGAGGCATGCCCACGCGAGGAGTCTTCTCATGCGGGATCCCATCACGCGAGGTCCGAGGTCGAGGCGCGGAGCATGCGCATCTGGACGAAGGTCAGCACGCCGAGGATGAGCACCAGCGTGAGGGCCATCGCCGAGGCGTAGCCCATCTTGAAGTGGGTGAAGGCCTGCTCGTAGATGTAGTAGTAGACGACTCTGGTGGCGTTGACGGGGCCGCCCTTGGTGGTCACGGCGACGGTGTCGAACAGCTGGAACGACCCGATCAGTGACACGACCAGCACGAACGCCAGGATCGGCCGCATGAGCGGCAGCGTGACCCTGAAGAAGGTGCGCAGCTCGCCGGCGCCGTCGAGCGCGGCGGCCTCGTAGACCTGCTTGGGCACCAGGCACATCCCGGCGTACAGCAGCAGGGCGGTGTAGCCGGTCGAGGTCCAGGCGTTGATCATGGACACGCTCGGCATGGCCAGCTCGGGCGAGGTCAGGAAGCCCTGGTTGTCCAGCCCCATGCCGGTCAGCAGGTGGTTGAAGAAGCCGAGGTTGGCGTCCAGCAGCCACATCCAGAGCAGGCCCACCGTCACGTTCGGCACCAGCCAGGGCACCACGAGCAGCGAGCGCAGCACGACCGAGCGGGTCAGCCGGTGCATGAGCGCGGCCAGGAACAGGCCGCCGAGCAGCTGGACGCTGATCGTCAGCACGACGTAGTAGCCGGTGACCTTGAGCGAGTTCCAGAACAGCGAGTCGTGAAGGAGCGTCACGAAGTTGTCGGCGCCCACGAAGGCGGGCTCGGACAACAGGTTCCAGTCCGTCATCGAGTACCAGGCGCCGAGCAGGGCCGGATACACGTAGAAGACGCCGAAGCCGACCAGCGCGGGGGCGAGGAAGAGCAGAGCCACCCGTCTGTCGTCGCGCCCTCGGTTCGGCAGCGAGAGTGTGGACACGGGGCCAACTCTTGGGAACTTGCGAAAACTTGTCAATACCTTCGCTTCGATTCCTATTTTGAAAGACTTGACAAGTCATCGAAGGCGCTGGGACCGTTCCTGCCCATGGCCACAACAGATTTCGACCTGCTCGTCGTGGGAGACGCCAACCCCGACGTGATCGTGGCGGGAACACCGTCCACGCTCGCCTTCGGGCAGCGCGAGCAGCTGGTCGACACGGGGGAGCTGGTCCTCGGCGGATCGGGCGCGATCACCGCCTGCGGGGCGGCCAGGCTCGGCCTGCGCACCGCCTTCGCCGGCCGGGTCGGCGCCGACGCCGCCGGCGACTTCGTGCTCGACACCCTCGCCAGGCACGGGGTGGACGTCTCCGCCTGCGTCGTCGACCCCGCCAGGCCCACCGCGCTCACCGTGGTGCTCGTGCGCGGCGCCGACCGGGCGATCCTGACCGCGCCCGGCTGCCTGTCCGACCCGTGGCAGGTCCCGCCATCGGTGCTCGCCAGGGCCGCCCACGCGCACGTCTCCTCCTTCTTCCTGCAACCCGGGCTGGACGTCGCCGCGCTGTTCGCGACGGCACGCGAGCTCGGCCTCGGCACCTCCCTCGACACCAACGACGACCCGGCCGGCCGGTGGGAGGGGCTGGAGCGGGTCATCCCCCTCACCGACGTGCTGCTCCCCAACGACGCAGAGGCCGTCGCGATCGCCGGCAGCGCCGGTCCCGCCGGCCACGCCGATAGCGCCGGTCCCGCCGGCCACGACGTGCCGGCCGCAGCGCGCGTCCTGGCCGCGACGGGGACGCTCCCGGTCGTGAAGTGCGGTGCCGACGGCGCGCTGGCCTGGACGCCCGACGGCGCCCTGCGGGTCGCCGCCGCGCCCGCTCCCACCTTCGCCGACGCGGTGGGCGCGGGCGACAGCTTCAACGCCGGATTCCTGGCCGCCAGGCTCAACGGGCTGCCGCTGGAGGACTGTCTGCGCCTGGCAGTCAGGGCGGGCACCCTGTCCACCCGAGCCGCGGGGGGCACCGCGGCGCAACCGACCTGGGAGGAAGCCACCTCATGAGAAACCCCAAGATCGTGTTCGTGGGCGCGGGAAGCGTCGTCTTCACCCAGGGACTGCTGGCCGACCTCCTGCGCCACCCCGAACTGTCGTCGCTCCACCTGGCGCTGCACGACATCGACCCCGAGCGGCTCGAGGTCGCCGAGGCCGTCGCCCACCGCATCGCGGCCGCGAGGGGCGCCAGGCCGCGCATCACCGCGACCCTCGACCGCAGGGCCGCCCTCGACGGCGCCGACTTCGTCATCAACATGATCCAGGTCGGCGGACACGACGCCACCGTCACCGACTTCGAGATCCCCGCCCGCTACGGCCTGCGCCAGACCATCGCCGACACCATCGGCGTCGGCGGCGTCTTCCGCGCGCTGCGCACCTTCCCCGTGCTCGACGCGCTGGCCGCCGACATGGCCGCCGTCTGCCCCGACGCGCTGCTGATGAACTACACCAACCCGATGGCCATGAACGTGTGGTACCTGTCCAGCCGGGTGCGCAACGTCGTCGGGCTGTGCCACTCGGTCTACTGGACGATGCGCGGGCTGGCCGAGCTGGTCGGCGTGCCGTACGAGGAGGTCTCCTACCGGGCGGCGGGCGTCAACCACCAGGCCTGGGTGCTCGGCTTCGAACGCGACGGCGAGGACCTGTACGGCAGGCTCGACGCCCGCATCGACGCCGACGCCGAGCTGCGGCGCAGGGTCCGGGTGGAGATGTACCGGCGCCTGGGCCACTACCCGACCGAGACCAGCGAGCACTCGGCCGAGTACGTGCCGTGGCTGCTGCGCCACGGCGGCGAGATCGAGCGGCTGCGCATCCCCGTCGGCGAGTACCTGAGGGTCAGCGAGGAGAACGTGCGCGAGTACAGGCGCACCCGCGACGCCGTCCGGCACGGGGTGGAGCTGGAGATCGCCGGCACTGACGAGTACGCGCCGCAGATCGTCCACAGCATGGTCACCGGCACGCCGCGCGTCGTCTACGGCAACGTGGTCAACGACGGGCTGATCTCCAACCTGCCCGGCGGCTGCGTGGTCGAGGTGCCGTGCGCGGTCGACGGCACCGGCGTGCGACCCACCCGCGTGGGCGCGCTGCCGCCGCAGTGCGCGGCGCTCAACCGCGCCTACGTCAGCGTCAACGAGCTGACCGTCCGTGCGGCCGAGGAGGGCAGGCCCGAGCACGTACGGCACGCCGTCATGGTCGATCCGAACGCCTCGGCCACCCTGTCGCTGGACGACATCTGGCGCATGTGCGACGAGCTGACCGCGGCCCACGGCGACCTGCTGCCCGAGCCGCTGCGGGTCAGGCCGGCGATCTGACCGGCGAGCCGGACCTCCAGCCCCCGCTGCGGGCCACGTCGGCGGCCTAACCGGCGAGCTGGACCTCCAGCCCCCGCTCGCGCAGCCGCGCCACCTCGGCGGGGTCGGCCGACTCGCCGGTGATGAGCAGGTCGACCTCCGGCAGCAGGCAGATGGGGGCCAGCTCGATCCTGCCGAGCTTGGTGGAGTCGGCCACCATGACGCGCCTGGTGGCCGACCGCAGCATGCGCTGCTTCATCTCGGCGTCCGGCAGGTTGACGTTGGTGAAGCCGCTGTCGGCGTGGACGCCGCCGCAGCCGAGGAACACCGTGCCGGCCCTGATGCCCTCGAGGAGCCGGCCCGCCATCGGGTCGACGAGGGAGTGCTGCTGGCGGCGCAGGCTGCCGCCGGTGACCACCACGGAGAAGCGGGGGATGGCGGGCTCCAGCTCCAGCGCCGTGCGCAGGCCGTTGGTGAAGACCGTCACCTCGGTCAGGTCGGCGCGGGCCACCAGCTCTCTGGCCACGTAGGCGGTCGTGGTGCCCGCGCCCATCAGCACGCTCTCGCCCGAGCTGATCAGGCGGGCGGCGGCCTTGGCGATCAGGCCCTTCTCCACGGCGGCGGCGCCGAGCGACATCTCGAACGACGGCTCGGTGAGCGTGGGCCCCGCGGCGACCGCGCCGCCGCGGACCCTGCGCACCTTGCCCTGCTCCTCCAGCGCGTCGAGGTCGGCGCGGACGGTCACGCCGGAGACGCCGAACGCCTCGGCCAGCTCGTTGACCCTGGCGAAGTCCTGCTCGCGCAGCAGGCCGAGCATGCGCTCGCGGCGCACCTCCGTCGGCATCGGCTCCTTCACCGGCGCACCTCCCACGGCCTGGCGGCCGCCCGCCCAGGCCGGCCCCGCCGGACCGGCCGGCTCATCCGCGCACCGCCTCGGGCAGCAGCTCGCCGTGAGCGGCCAGCAGTTCCTCGCACAGCGCCTCGATGGCCGGCAGCGGGAGCGTCGCCGCGGTGTTCGGGTCGAGCATCGCCGCGTGCAGGACGTGGCGCCGGTCGCCGTCGAGCACCGCCCGCACGGTCAGCTCCACCACGTTGAGGAAGGTGCGGTTGAGCGCGGCGAGCTGGATCGGCAGCTCGCCGACCGGTTGCGGACGGATCCCCGTCGCGTCGACCACCGCCGGCACCTCCACGCACGCCTCCTCCGGCAGGTTGCCGATCAGCCCGCCGTTGCGGACGTTGACGTGGACGAGCTTCTCCCGCCCGGTCAGCATGGCCAGCAGCGCCGCCGCCGCCGGCTCCTGGTGCTGCCATCTGATGAGCAGCGGCCGGCCCGCCGCCAGCGCCCGCCTGGTCTCCTCGTAGACGTGCAAGCTCATGCCGGCCCTACGCAGGTACTCCTCGACCGGCACGCCGAGTCTCGAGGTCTCCTCCGCGTGGCGCATGATCCACGGCACGTACTCGGCGGCGTGCTCGCTGGACTCGGTGGGGAAGAAACCGAAACGGCGGTACATCTCCACCCGCACGTGGCTCTTCAGCTCGGGGTCGGCGGCCAGCGCGGCGTCCAGGTCGGAGTAGAGGCACCGGCCGGCGTCGTCGGCGAAGACGAGCACGAACGACTGGTGGTTGACGCCGGCGCTGCGCAGGGTCAGCTCGTCGAGGTCGCGGCCCACGAGGTCGGCCAGGTAGGCGTGGGTGTCGCAGACCGCGTGGCAGACCCCGGCGAACCTGGTGAAGCCCGTCGCCTCGTGCATCGCCCATCCGGTCATCGCCATCGGGTCGGTGTGGCTGAGCAGCCAGGCGTCGGGGCACAGCGCGGCCATCTCACGGCCCAGCTCGACGGCGGCCGGGATGGTGCGCAGGCCGCGGAAGATGCCGCCGATGCCGATGGTGTCGCCGATGGTCTGGCGCAGGCCGTAGCGGTGGGGGATCTGGAAGTCGCGCAGCGTGGCCTCGAAGCCGCCCACCTCGATGGTGGCGACCACGTGGTCGGCGCCGTCGAGCGCCCGCCGCCGGTCGGCGTGGGCGCTGACGCGCGCCCCCGCGCCCGCCTCCGCGTCCAGCGCCCTGGTGAGGGCCTCGGCGGTGGCCAGCCGGGCGGGGTCCTCGTCGTGCAGGACGATGTCGAGCTCGCCGCGCAGCGGCTCGGACAGGAAGAGGTCGGACAGGATCTTGCGGGTCAGCTCGACGCTGCCCGCCCCGACGAAGACGATCCGCGACATCCGCACCTCCTACCTGGGCGACCAGTATTCCACGACGCTCTTGTGCGCGAAGTTGTTGAAATTCCGGCCGACATGGGCAACTCTAGGCATGTGCTGGCGTGGGCACCCCGCCCTTCCCCCGGGCCGCGCCACCGCCTGCGTGCCGTGGGCCTGGCCGCATGAGCGGAGTGAGGAACAGCATCCCGTGCGCCCTTGCCGATCATCTGCGAGGACAAGCATGAGAGCGTGGAAAACCCTGATCGCCGTCCTGCTCATCTGGGCGGCCTGCCTCGTCGTCCCCGCCTCCGCCGAGGCGGGCACCACCGCGCCGACCCCGACCCCCTGCCCGGGCTGCTGGAAGCCGGCGCTCGACACCAGCTGGCAGTGGCAGCTGTCGTCGGTGCCGAAGGAGCCGTTCCTGAACGTCACGATGTACGACATCGACGGGTTCAACGCCACCGCGGCGACCGTCCGGCGGCTGCACGAGACCAGGGCCGGCCGCAAGGTCGTCTGCTACGTCAGCGCCGGCACCTACGAGGACTGGCGGCCCGACGCCGGCCGCTTCCCCGCCGCGATCCTCGGCGCCAACCTCGACGAGTGGCCCGGTGAACGCTGGCTGGACATCAGGCAGTACGCGGGCGAGCTCGGCACGATCATGCGGTCGCGCCTGGACATGTGCAAGGCGAAGGGCTTCGACGCGGTCGAGTTCGACAACCTCGACGCCTACACCAACGACAGCGGCTTCCCGCTGACCGCCGCCCACCAGATCGAGTACAACGCCTGGCTGGCCAACGAGGCCCACGCGCGCGGGCTGTCGGCGGGCCTGAAGAACGACATCGCGCAGATCCCGCAGCTGCTGCCGTACTTCGACTGGGCGCTGAACGAGCAGTGCTGGCAGTACGACGAGTGCACCACCGCGCAGAACGGCGGCTACGGCTACGACCAGTTCGTCCGGGCGGGCAAGGCGGTGTTCACCGTGGAGTACGAGCTGGCCGCCAAGGCCTTCTGCGCCAGGTCGAACGCGCAGAACTTCAACTCCCTGCGCAAGAAGTACGAGCTGGACGCGTACCGGGTGGCCTGCCGCTGAGGCACGCCCTGGCCGGGGGGCGATCAAGGGCCGCCCCTCGGCCGATAAACCGGGTGAACGGGCCGACACGCGTCGCTATCCTTCCGGCATGGCAGACGACCATGGGGTGACCCCGCAGAGTGAGGACTTCTCGGCCTGGTACAACGAGCTGGTCGCCAAGGCGCAGCTCGTCGACCGGGGCCCGGCGAAGGGCACCATGGTCATCCGACCGTACGGCTACCGCCTGTGGGAGCTGCTCCAGGGCGAGCTCGACCGGCGGATCAAGGACACCGGCCACGAGAACGCCTACTTCCCGCTGCTGATCCCCGAGAGCTACCTGCGGCGCGAGGCCCAGCACGTCGAGGGCTTCTCGCCGGAACTCGCCGTCGTCACCCACGCCGGTGGCAAGGAGCTCGAGGAGCCGCTGGTCGTGCGCCCCACCTCGGAGACCGTCATCGGCGAGATGATGGCCAGGTGGATCTCCTCGCACCGTGACCTTCCGCTGCTGCTGAACCAGTGGGCGAACGTCGTGCGCTGGGAGCTGCGGCCCCGCATGTTCCTGCGCACCACCGAGTTCCTGTGGCAGGAGGGCCACACCGCGCACGCCGACGCGGCCGACGCGATGCGGGAGACGATGCTCGCCCTCGACCTCTACACCGAGGTGGCGCGGGACATCGCCGCCATTCCCGTGGTGGCGGGCGAGAAGACCGCAGGCGAACGGTTCGCCGGAGCGGTGCGCACCTTCACCATCGAGGGCATGATGCGCGACGGCAAGGCGCTGCAGGCCGGCACCTCCCACTACATGGGCACCAACTTCGCCGCGGCCTTCGACATCCACTACACCTCCGCGGCCGGCCGCCTCGAGCTGTGCCACACGACGTCGTGGGGCATGTCCACCCGGATGATCGGCGGCGTCATCATGACGCACGGCGACGACAAGGGGCTGGTGCTGCCGCCCAGGCTCGCGCCGTACCAGGTCGTCATCGTCCCGATCGGCCGCGGGGAGCAGGGGGAGCGGACGCTGGCGGCCGCCCGTGACCTCGCGGCGCGGCTGACGGCGGCCGGTGTGCGCGCCCACGTCGACGACCGCGCCCAGCTCTCGCCGGGCTTCCGGTTCAACGACTGGGAGCTGCGCGGGGTGCCGATCCGCCTCGAACTGGGCCCCCGCGACCTGGAGTCGGACACCGTGGTCATGGCCAGGAGGCTGGGCGAGGAGGGCAAGCAGTCGCTCCCGCTGGCCGCCGTGCCCGCGAGCATGCCGGGGATCCTCGCGGAGTTCCAGGAGTTCCTGCTGCGCCGGGCCACCGCGTTCCGCGACGAGCGCACCACGCCGGTCGGCACGTGGGAGTCCTTCGCCGCCGCGGTCGGCTCGGGGTGGGCGCTGGCGCTGCACTGTGGCAAACCCTCGTGCGAGGACGACATCAAGGCGCGCACCGCCGCCACCCCACGCTGCGTTCCGCTCGACGGCGCGGCCGAGACCGGGACCTGCGTGCGCTGCGGGGAACCCTCCGCCTACGGCAAGCGGGTCGTCTTCGGCCGCTCCTACTGAGCCCTGCCCCGGCGGGTCATGGTCAGATCGCGTCCCAGGCGACGTCCTCGTACAGGGCGAGCAGCCGGGCGGCGAACGCCTCGTCGAGCTTGAGGGCGGCCTCCTCGAGCCGGCCGACCATGACCACGCCGTGGGAGTTGGTGAGGAAGACCGCCTCGTAGGCGGGCAGGTCGGCGACCCTGACGGGGCGGCGCTCCTGCGGGATGCCGGCCGGCTCCAGCGCGCGCTCCATCAGCTGCATGGTGATGCCGTGCAGCATCGGCGCGTCGGGCCAGATGACCGCGGTCCCGTCGAAGCAGCCGAGGTTGGTGATCAGGCCTTCGGAGATCAGGCCGTCGGGACCGGTGAGCAGGCCCTCGTCGTAGCCCTCGGCGTGGAGCCGGCTTCCGTAGTACGCCTGGGGGAGGCCGCCCAGGTGCTTGATGTGCGGAAGGAAGCGCTGGTAACCGACGGGTCGGACGCTGCGCGGCGTGGTGGCGACCGCGATGGGCGGGCGGGCGGTGACGAACACGTGCGGGCGTTCGTCGGCGTCGGCCGCCTGGACGTAGACGCGGACGCTGGCGTCGGTGAGGTCGTCGCCGAGCGCGGTCCTGATCGAGTCGATGACGAGCGCGGTGTCGAGGTCGAGGCCGAACAGCTCGCGGTTGGCCGCCCTCAGGCGGGCCAGGTGCAGGTCGAGGCCGCGGGTGCGCCGGTCGCGCACCTGCATGGCGGTGAAGTGGCCGTAGCGGGCCAGGAGCGGCAGGCCGGCCTCGGGCCCGGCGACCCGGCCGTCGATGACGGTGATCACCCGACCAGCTTACGGGCGGCCGGGACTGTCGTGTGTAGCAAGCGTTTGGTTAGATCCGGGCATGGACGAACGTGAGGTCGCCGACCGGCTGGAGATCGCCGGGCTGCTCGCCCGCTACGCCAGGGCCGTCGACGCCGGGGAGTGGGACCGGCTCGCGGAGGTGTTCACCGCCGACGCCGTGATCGACTACCGGTCGGCGGGCGGGATCGCGGGCGGGCTGGAGGAGGTCAGCGCCTGGCTGGCCGCGGCGCTGGCGCCGTGGCCCGGACGGCTGCACCTGGTCGGGGCGCCGGTCATCGACTTCACCGCCGCGGACGGCGACGCCGATGCCGCGGCTGGTACGGCGGCGGGCACCGAGGCCGTGGTGCTGGCGCCGTTCACCGACACGCTGGCGCCATCGAGGACGATGCTGGCCGCCGGGGCCAAGGGGGTGTGCCAGGGCGGCGGCTGGTATCACCACCGCATGGTCCGCACCGCCGCGGGATGGCGCAGCAGGGAACTGGTGGAGGAACAGACCTGGCGCACGATCAGCTGACCCCGTCGCGGCGGCCCGCCCCGCACGCCGGAGCGGCGTGATGGACGGGCCCCGCCCCGTGACCGCGGTGGCCTCTCGGGGGCTTGCCGTACGAGAGGGGCTGCCGGACGCGGGACTCCTCGCCGACGCGGGACTTCTCACCGACGCCGGGCTCCTCGCCGACGCCGCACTCCTCGCCGGACGGGCAGGGGAGCGAGCCGACGGGTCAGGACGTCGCGGGCGACAGGCGCGACAGCGCGAGCGAGGCGTAGAGCGCCGCGCCGTCCGGCAGGACGGCGTCGTCGAACCGCGCCTCGGGGGAGTGGTTGTACGGCGCGCTCGCCGGGTCCCGGTCGCGCGGGCACGCGCCGAGGAAGACGAAGGCTCCGGGCACGTCCTCGAGCACGTAGGAGAAGTCCTCCGAGCCCATGACCGGCTGCGGGGCCACGAAGAAGCGGCCGGGACCGAAGAGCCCGTCGATGGTCTCGCCCGCGAAGGACGCCTCGTCCGGGGTGTTGACCGTGACCGGATAGCCCATGCCGAAGGACGCCTCGACCCGCAGGCCGTGCGCCGCGCCGATGCCCTCGACCAGCTGCACGGCGCGCTGCTTGACGCGGGCCCTGGTGTCCTTGTTGAAGGTCCTGATCGTGGCCGAGAAACGGGCGTCGTCGGGGATGACGTTGTCGACGGTGCCCGCGTGGAAGCTGCCGACGGTCACCACGACCGGGTCGAACACGTCGAAGGCCCTGGTCACCAGAGTCTGCAGGGCGGTGACCATCTCGCAGGCGGCCGGGATGGGGTCCAGCGCCCGCTGCGGGGTGGACCCGTGGCCGCCCCTGCCGATCACGTGCACGTCGAAGGTGTCGGCCGCGGCCATGATGGGCCCGCCACGCGAGGAGAACGTCGCGGGTGGCAGCATCGCCGAGACCACGTGCATGCCGTAGGCGGCCACGGCCCGCGAGCCGGCCGCGTCGAGCACGCCCTCGTCGATCATGACTTTGGCGCCCTCGTAGCCTTCCTCGCCCGGCTGGAACATGAACACCACGTCGCCCGCGAGCTGCTCCCGCCGGGCGGCCAGCAGGTGGGCGGCCCCGGTGAGCATGGTGGTGTGCAGGTCGTGGCCGCAGGCGTGCATCCTGCCCTCGTGGGTGGAGATGTACGGCAGGTCGTTGCGCTCGGCGACGGGCAGCGCGTCCATGTCGCCTCTGAGCAGGACGGCGGGGCCCGGCCTGCCGCCGCGCAGCACTGCGGTGACCGAGCTGAGCGACTCGCCCGTGCTGATCTCCAGCGGCAGGCCGTCGAGCGCGGCCAGCACCTTCTCCTGCGTGACGGGCAGGTGGAGCCCGACCTCGGGCGTGGTGTGCAGCGAGTGGCGGAGCCGGACGAGCTCGTCCCGCATGTCCTGTGCTGATTCAAGAAGCGACATGGAGCACATTCTTCACACGCCCGCCACTGGCTGGACAAGTGGTCATTTGTAGGATGGCCGCGTGACTGAGCGTAAGCCCATCCAGACCTGGTTGTCCGACATGGATGGCGTCCTGGTGCACGAGGGGCATCCCGTGCCCGGCGCCGAGGTGTTCGTCAAGCGCTTGCGCGAGTCGGGCAAGAGCTTCAAGCTGCTCACGAACAACTCCATCTACACCCCGCGCGACCTCGCCGTACGGCTGCGCGCGGGCGGCCTGGACGTGCCGGAGGAGGCCATCTTCACCTCGGCGATGGCGACCGCGCGCTTCCTGGACGACCAGCGTCCCCGCGGCTCCGCCTACGTGATTGGCGAGGCGGGGCTGACGACGGAGCTGCACGAGATCGGCTACGTGCTGACCGACATCGACCCGGACTACGTCGTGCTGGGCGAGACGCGCACCTACAGCTTCACCCAGATCACCAAGGCCATCAGGCTGGTCGAGGCCGGCGCCAGGTTCATCGCGACGAACCCGGATCCGGTGGGTCCGTCGAACGAGGGCTCGCTCCCGGCCTGCGGCGCCGTGGCCGCGATGATCACCAAGGCCACGGGGGTCGAGCCCTACTTCGTCGGCAAGCCCAACCCCATGATGATGCGCCACGCGCTGAACGCCATCGACGGCCACAGCGAGACCACCGCGATGATCGGCGACCGGATGGACACCGACATCGTCTGCGGCATGGAGGCGGGCCTCTACACGATCCTGGTGCTGAGCGGCGTGACGCAGCGCGAGCAGGTCGACCGCTTCCCCTTCCGGCCGTCGCTGATCGTGGACTCGGAGGCCGATCTCGTCGACCGGATCTGATTCCTGACGCACCCTGTCAGGTACGGCTGGCAGGCTGGCTCTCATGCACCGCATCTACCTGGAGCTCGGCCCCAAGAAGGTGTTCGCCTGCTCGCTCGACTGGCCCGGCTGGTGCCGCGTCGACAGAAGCGAGGAGCCGGCCATCGACCGGCTGACCGACTACGCCCCGCGCTACCGCGTGATCGCCGAGCGGGCGGGCCTCGACTTCGCGCCCGGCGAGCCCGTCGTGGTCGAGCGGGTCAAGGGCTCCAGCACCACCGACTTCGGCGCGCCCGACGCCGAGCCGTCCGCCGACGCCGAGCCCACCGGCCCGGCGACGCTCGCCCGTGACGTCGCGCTGCTGCGCGCGGCCTGGGCGCTGTTCGACGAGACCGCCGCCGCCACGCCCGAGGAACTGCGCAAGGGGCCGCGCGGCGGCGGGCGCGACCGCACCAGGATGGTCGAGCACGTCACCGAGGCCGAACGCGCCTACGCCCGCCGGCTCGGCGTCAGGTACCCGCCGTACAGGTCGGTCGCCGACCGCGACGCCATGCGGGAGGAGCTGGCGGCGCTCCTGCTGGAGGGCGGTTCGGGCGCCTGGTCCACTCGCTACGCCTGCCGCCGCGTCGCCTGGCACGTCATCGATCACCTGTGGGAGATGGAGGACCGCAGGTCGTTCTCGTAGGCGAGGATGACCAGCTGGACCCTGTCCCTGACGCCCAGCTTGGTGATCGCGCGCGAGATGTGCGTCTTGACGGTGAGCGGGCTGATCACCAGGTGGTGGGCGATCTCCTCGTTCGACAGCCCGGCGGCGATCAGGCCCACGACCTCCAGCTCGCGCGCCGTCAGCGCCTCCAGCGTGCCGGAGGGCCCCGGACGGCCGGCGAAGCGCTCGACGACCTTGCGGGTGACGCCGGGCGACAGCAGCGAGTCGCCCGCGTGGACCACCGCGACCGCCCGGCGCAGCTCGGCGGGCTCCACCTCCTTGGTCAGGAAGCCGCTGGCGCCCGCGCGCAGCGCGGCGAAGACGTTCTCGTCGGTGTCGAAGGTGGTCAGGATGATGATCCGGCACTCGGGCAGCTCGGCGAGGATGCGCCTGGTGGCGGCGATGCCGTCCGAGCCGGGCATGCGGATGTCCATCAGCACCACGTCGGGCCTGAGGTGGCGCGCCTGCCGTACCGCCTCCTCGCCGGTGGCGGCCTCGCCGACCACGGCGATCTCCTCGTCCTTGGCCAGCAGGGCGCGGAAGCCGGCGCGCACCAGCGCCTGGTCGTCGGCGAGCAGCACGTTGATCGTCATACCGGCAATCCTGCCCTGACCGCGAAGCCGTCGTCGGCCTCGATCTCCAGCCAGCCGCCGAGGGCGCCGACCCGCTCGCGCATGCCGGTCAGGCCGTGGCCCTCGGTGTAGGGGACGGGGCCCGTGCCGTCGTCGACCACCTCGAGCCGCACCTGGCGGGAGGAGTAGTCCAGGTGGACGAGCAGACGGCGGGCGTCGGAGTGCTTCAGCGCGTTGGTCATCGCCTCCTGCACGATGCGGAAGGCGGCCATGGCCTGCGCGGCGGGCACCTCGGTAGGGTCGCCGCGCTCGTCGAGGGTGACGTCGAGCCCCGCCTCCCTGGCCCTGGCGACCAGGTCGGCGATCGAGGAGAGCTCGGGTTGCGGCTCGCCCGACACGTCGCGCAGCACGCCGATCAGCGACCTGAGGTCGGCCATCGCCTTCTTGCGGACATCGGCGGCGACCCCGATGGCCGCCCGCGCCTCCGGCAGCGTGTCGGCCTCGGCGGCGACGTTCAGGTGGAGGCCGACGACCGTGAGGGTGTGCGCGACGACGTCGTGCAGCTCGCGGGCGATCTGCAGCCGCTGCTCGGCCAGCCTGGTCGTGGCGGCCTCGCGCAGCCTGGCCTCGTGCTCGGCGCGCCAGCGCAGGTGCTGGCGGTAGCCCTGGGCGAGAGCCAGCACGAGAGCGAGCCACAGCAGCTCCGCCCCGCCCCTGGCCAGGTCCATCGTGGGGGCGACGCCCGCCGCGAGGGTGAGCGTGCAGATCACGCTCGCCCACGGCAGGTTCGCCAGCCCCGCGGAGAAGACCGCGACCGACATCGGCCAGATGACGCCGCCCTCGAACAGCCCGCCGTACTGGGCGCCGACCAGCACCGCGGCCGACAGCGCCAGCACGGTGACCGGCGCGTACTGCCTGCCCAGCAGCAGCAGCCCGAGCGAGATGGAGACGGGGACGGTGCCGTTCCAGGTCAGCGGGGCGCCCACGGAGGCCAGCGAGGTGAGGGCGCAGACCGTCGTCAGGACGGCGAGCGCGGCGTCGAGCCGCAGGAAGGAACGGGACATGCCCCGAACGGTAGCGAGGGCGGCGTCCGGCGGTCGTCCTCCGTCGTGAGTCACCCGGCTACTTCGATCGATGTATGAGGCGGGGCAGCGAGGTGATGTGCGCGGCCAGGTAGTCGCCCAGGGCCTCGGGAACCAGGTGCCGCGAGGTGATCTCGGCCGGGTCGAGGGGCAGCCGCTCGACGTCGTAGGCGCCGCTCGAGGGGTCCTCGCACTCGGGGCCGTGCCGCAGGGCGGGATCCATGCTGACCAGGCGGCAGCCGTACACGTGCTGGGTCTTGACCCCGCCCTGGTGGGGGTAGGTGAGCGTGGTCAGCGGGGTGACCGCGGAGACGACCGCGCCCAGCTCCTCCAGCAGCTCCCTGCGGAGCGTGTGCTCCAGGGTCTGGTCCTCCGGCTCGACATGGCCGCCGGGGACCGACCAGTACAACGCCTTTCCGGGGACCGTGCGCCGGAAGACGATCAGCCGTTCGTCGTCATCGAGCAGGACACCTCGGACACTAGGTCGCATAAAGACCCTCCAATTTCTTGGGGTAGCCTAACTTACGGTTGCGTAGCTTGAAGGAGATGAACTTTATGGTGATGAGTCAGACGGAGCTGCTGCACGAGCTCGAGCCGGTGGTGGCGAACGAGCTGGACCGCCATCTCAAGGTGGCCAAGGAGTGGTTCCCGCACGAGTACGTGCCGTGGAGCCAGGGCCGCGACTTCGACGGCGTCCTCGGCGGCGAGGCCTGGCAGCCCAGCGACTCGACCATCCCGGAGGCGGCCCGCATCTCGCTGATCGTCAACCTCCTCACCGAGGACAACCTCCCCAGCTACCACCACGAGATCGCCACCACCTTCGGCCGCGACGGCGCGTGGGGCACCTGGGTGGGCCGGTGGACCGCCGAGGAGGGCAGGCACGCCGTCGCCATCCGCGACTACTTGACCGTCACGCGTGCCGTCGACCCCGTCGCCCTCGAGCGCGCCCGCATGGTCCACATGGAGGGCGGGTTCCAGACCGAGTACACCAGCATGCTGGAGCAGCTGGCCTACGTCTCCTTCCAGGAACTGGCCACCCGCATCTCGCACCGCAACACCGGCAAGGCCGCGGGCGACCCCGACTGCGACCGCCTGCTCGCCAAGATCGCCGCTGACGAGAACCTCCACATGCTCTTCTACCGCAACCTGCTCAAGGCGGCCTTCGAGCTCGACCCCAACCAGACGATGCGCGCCATCACCGACGTCGTGACGACCTTCCAGATGCCGGGCACCACCATCGAGGGCTTCACCCGCAAGGCGATGATCATCGCCAACGAGGGGATCTACGACCTGCGCCTCCACCTCGACGACGTGCTCATGCCCGTGCTGCGCCAGTGGGGCGTCTTCGAGAAGACCGACCTGGACGGCGACGGCGCCAAGGCCCGCGACGAGCTGGCTGCCTTCCTGGCCAGGACCGAGACGACGGCCACCAGGTTCGTCGAGCGCAGGGAGGAGCGCAGGGCACGCGCCGCGGCCATGCGATGATCTGCGGGTGCACCTGCTCATCACCCCCTCGCTAGCCGTCGTCGTCCTGCTGCTGGCGACGGCTACGCAGCGCCTGCTCGACGTCAGGTTCGGCCCGGTCCGCATGGCGCTGGCCGTCCTGCTGGGGATGACGCTCGCCCCGGTGTTCCTGGCGCCGGTCTTCCAGTCGTTCGAGAAGTTCGACCCCAGCCGCGACCCCAGCCTCGGTCCGCTGTGGATCGTGATCCTGGTGTCGATGTGCGTCGTGCTCATCCCCATGGTCATCCTGGTGCTCGGCGAGGCGCTCGTGCCGCCAGGCTCCATACCGGGGCCGATCGAGCTGATCAGGTCGCTGCGCGGGCGACTGGCCCGCGCCCGCCGCTACTCTCAGATCACCAGGATCGCCTTCCGTCACGGCCTGGGCCCCTACCTGAGAGGGAGGGGCGACGACCCCGGCGACCGGAGCGGCAGGGTACGGCTGGCCGCCTCGCTGCGCGAGGCCCTCGACGAGGGCGGCGTGACGTTCGTCAAGCTCGGGCAGGTGCTGTCCACCCGGCGCGACCTGCTGCCGCCCGAGTTCGTCGACGAGCTCGGCAAGCTGCAGGACCACGTCAAACCAGCCTCGTGGGAGGAGATCGCCCAGGTCGTCGACCTCGCCGCCTTCGCCTCCTTCGACCGCACGCCGCTGGCCGCCGCCTCGATCGCCCAGGTCCACGCGGCCCGGCTGCACAGCGGCGAGGAGGTCGTCGTCAAGGTCCAGCGGCCCGGCATCGCGCCGCTCGTCGCCCGGGACCTCGACATCGTCGCGCGGCTGGCCGCCACGCTCGAGGCCAGGACGAGGTGGGGCCGCTCGCTCGGCCTCAAGGAGCTGGCCGCGGGCTTCGCCGTGGCGCTGCGCGAGGAGCTCGACTTCCGCATCGAGGCGGGCAACATGGCCGCCGTCGCGGCCACGGCCACCGGTGCGGTCACCTATCCGACCCCCTACGAGCCGCTGTGCACCGACCGGGTGCTGGTGATGCAGCGCCTGTCGGGCAAGCCGCTGGCGACCGCCTCCCCGGCCGAAGGCCCGGCGCTGGCCCGCACGCTGCTCGAGTGCCTGCTGCGCCAGATCCTGCTCGACGGCGTCTTCCACGCCGACCCGCACCCCGGCAACATCATGCTGCTGTCCGACGGCGAGGTCGGCCTGCTCGACTTCGGCTCGGTCGGGCGCCTGGACGCCTCGCTGCGCGCCTCGCTGCAGCGCTTCCTGCTGGCGATGGACCGGCAGGACCCCCTCGGGGTCACCGACGCGCTCCTCGAGGTCGTGCCCAGGCCGGAGGACATCGACGAGGCGGCGCTCGAGCGCGCCCTCGGCCAGTTCATGGCCCGGCACCTGGGCCCCGGCATGGACAGCGTCGCCATGTTCACCGACCTTTTCAAGATCGTCTCCGCGTACGGCCTGTCGATCCCGCCGGAGGTCGCGGCCGTCTTCCGCGCGCTGGCCACGCTGGAGGGCACCCTCGTCCGGCTCTCGCCGGGCTTCAACCTCATCGGCGAGGCCAGGGCGTTCGCCGGGCGCTACCTGGCCGAGCAGATCAACCCCGCCACCGTGAAGGAGGCGGTGACGCAGGAGGTCACCGCGCTGCTGCCGATGCTGCGGCGGCTGCCCCGGCGGATCGAGCGGATCGCCAGCGCGGCCGAGCACGGCAGGTTCACGATGAACGTGCGGCCGCTGGGTGACGAGCGCGACCGCGCGTTCGTCACGCACCTGCTGCACCAGACGCTGCTGACGGTGCTCGGGGCGACGGCCGGGCTGATGGCGGTGCTGCTTCTCGGCACCGAGGGCGGGCCGGTGGTGATCGCCGGGCAGATGTCGCTGTTCCAGCTGATCGGCTACAACCTGCTGGTGGTCAGCTCGGTGCTCGTGCTGCGCGTGCTCATCCTCATCTTCCGCCGCAGACCACCCGCGTAGCGCCGCGGCACCGGTTCGCGCGGGTCGCAGCGCCGGCCCGCGCGGGGCTCGGGGGTTCCGCGGGTCTGTGGATCGTCGAGTCGTGCGGGTCCGCGGGGTTCGGCGGCGCGGGGGTCGGGGGGGCAAGGGCTCGGCGGCGCGGGGCTCGGGGGGCAAGGGTTCGGGGGCCCGGGGTTCGGGGGCCTGGGGTCGGGGAGGCGGGGGGTGCGCGGGTCGGCCGGGTAGCGCCTGAGAGGGACCCGCGAAGATCACGCCGAGGGGCGACGCCCGGCGACGGCCGCGATTCCTAGCGTTCGCCGCATGGTCAGGAAATCCCTCGCAGCCGGTGCGCTGCTGCTCGGCGCCGCCGCGTTCGCCGTCCCGTCCTCGCCCGGCGAACGGCTGGTCAAGGTCTACGGCGATCTCGCCACCGCCGACCGCGTGGCGGTCATCGTGCCGGGCACCGACACGACCGCCGCCACCTTCGAGAACGGCACCCACCGCCCGGGAGGAGCGGCCAGGGCGCTGCTGGCCGAGGCGCGCGCGATCGACCCCGGCACGAGGCTGGCGGTCGTCGCGTGGCTCGGCTACGACAGCCCGCGCCTGTGGAGCCTGGGCGCGATCACGCGCGGGGCGGCCGAGAGCGGCGCGGAGGAACTGCGCGCGTGGATGCGCGGCCTGCCGAAGGTGCCGGTATCGCTGCTGTGCCACAGCTACGGCTCGGTCGTCTGCGCGCGCGCCGCGGCCCGACCACAGGCCGCCGACCTCGCTGACCTCGTCCTCGTGGGCAGCCCCGGCATGGGCGGCCCGCGTACGGCGGCCGCCGTCGGGCCGCGCGTCTGGGCCGGGCGGGGCGCCCGCGACTGGGTGGCCGACGTGCCCCATCTCACGGTGGGCCCGTTCGGGTTCGGCGCCGACCCGATGGACCCGGCGTTCGGCGCCCGGATCTTCGCCACGGGCCCCGGCGGGCACAGCGACTACTTCGACCCCGGCACCGCCTCCCTGCGCAACCTCGCCCTCATCGCGCTCGGCCGCGGCGCGGAGGTCGGCGGTGCTTGACGTCCGCGGGATCGAGGCCGCCACGCCGGTCGGCCGCGACAGGGGCGTCGACGCCCTGCGGGCGGCGGCCATCGTGGGCGTCGTGTTGGGCCACTGGCTGGTCAGCGCGTGGGAGCGCAACCCGCACCTGGTCATCTCCTCGCCGCTGGCGTACATGCCGGAGCTCGCGCCCGTCTCCTGGGTGCTCCAGACGCTCGCCCTGTTCTTCTTCGTCGGGGGCTACGCGGCCGCCCGGGGACTGCGTGCGCCCCACCGTTCGTGGATCGTGACGCGGCTGGGCCGCCTGGCCAGGCCCGTGCTGCCGCTGCTGCTGGGGTGGGCCGCCCTGGCGGTCATGGTGACGGTGCTGAACGGCCAGCCGATCACGTCGGTCCGCGCGCTGGCCAGGTCCGCCCTCGGCCCGCTGTGGTTCCTCGCCGTGTTCGCCGGGCTGAGCGCGCTCACGCCGTGGCTGGTCAGGACGCGGGCGGTGGTGGTCGGCGTGGCGGTCGCGGTCGTGGCGCTGGTGGATCTGCTGCGGTTTGGGCTGGGCGCCCCCGCCGCGGTCGGGTGGGTGAACCTCGGGGCGGCGTGGCTGGTGCCGTACCTGCTGGGCATCCTGTGGGCCCGCGGCGAGCTGCGCCCGCGCAGGGACGGAGCCTGGCTGCTGGCGGGCGGCGGCGCGACGGCGTTCGCGCTGGTGGCCTGGGGCGGCTACCCGGCGGCCATGATCGGGATCGCCGGGCGGCAGCTCTCCAACCTCAGCCCGCCCACGCTGGCCGCGGTCTGCTTCGGCCTCGCCCAGGTGGGCCTCGCGCTGCTGCTGCACGGGCCGCTGGGTGCGCTGATGCGCCGGCCGCGGCTGTGGGCGCCGGTGGCGCTGGCCAACCTGGGTGCCATGCCGATCTTCCTGTGGCACCAGACGGCGCTGGTGGTGACCGTGCTCGCCGGCGGCCTGTACGGCAGGCCCGACACGCCCGCCTGGCTGCTCGAACGGATGGCCTGGCTGCCCGTCGTCGCGGCGGTCCTGTTTTTTATGACATGGTGTCACCAACGGCTTGACGTGAGGCACCGATTTTGGTGACACTATGTCATGACCTTCTCCGAGACGCTGCGCAACGCCACCTGGGGCGACCACGAGTCCGCCGAGGACGAGAGCTACCTCAAGGAACTCATGGCCGGGCGGCTCAGCGCCGAGGAGTACGGCGAGATGGTCGCCCAGCACTACTTCGCCTATCTCGCCCTCGACGGCGTCGCCGAGCGCCTGGCCGACCACCCCGTGGCGGGAGCCTTCGTCTTTCCTTCCCTGTACCGGCAGGCCGCACTCGAACGCGACCTGACCGCCATCTACGGCCCCTCCTGGCGCGAGCGCATCGCCCCCTCCAAGGCGACCAGGACACTGGTGGCACGCATCGAGCAGATCGCCGACTGGCCGGGCGGCTACATCGCCCACCACTACACGCGCTACATGGGCGACCTGTCCGGCGGCCAGTTCATCAGGATGGAACTGCAGAAGATCTACGGGTACGGCAAGGGCGGCGGCGTCGACTTCTACATCTTCGACGAGGTCGGTTCGCTGCCCCGGTTCAAGAACGAGTACCGGGCCAGGCTCGACGCCCTGACCGCCGACGAGGCCGAGCAGCAGCGCATCATCCGCGAGGTGCGCCTCGCCTACCAGCTCAACACCGAGGTCCTGACCGAGCTGCTGCGCGCCATCCGGCCCGCGGCCTAACATGGGCTCATGCCCAGGATCTCCGCCGCGACGATCGGCGAGCACCGCGCCCAGACGCAGGACAGGATCCTGCAGGCGGTCTCCCGGCTGTCGCGCGTCCAGGGCATCCAGGAGATCTCGATGACGGACGTGGCGCAGGAGGCGGGCATCACCCGCACCGTGCTCTACAACTACTACCCCGACAAGGCGGCGCTGCTGCTGGCGTTCACCGAGCGGGTGACCCACTACTTCATCGAGTCCTACACCAGGGAACTGCCCGCCTCCGCCACGCCCGCCGAGCGGCTGCGCGCCTTCATCCGGCTCCAGCTGGCCGGGCTCCTCGCACACCCTCACCCGGGAGCGGCGGGGCTCAGCGCCGCCCTCGGGCCCGACGCCTACCAGCGGCTGGCCGAGCACGTGGCGCCGATGCAGCGGATCCTGGTCGAGATCCTCGACTCCGGGGCGAGCTCCGGCGACTTCCAGATGCAGGACGTGGCGGCGACGGCCCGCATGATCCTCGCGGTGATCGGCGCCGAGCGGGAGTCGTTGATCAGCGGCCGGGTGAGCGTGGAGGCGGCCGAGGAGATCGTCTCCGGGTTCGTGCTACGCGCCCTGAACAGCACCCTCTGACCTGTCCCCAGACCCTTCTCTTCACGCGGCGTTTGTGGGCCGCGTCGGGCTCCTGCGGCGCGCCGGGCGGCACCGCCTCACCCCCCGCCGTCGCGCCCAGCGGGGCTATGTCTCGTCCTCCGCCGTCGCGCCCAAGGCCGGTGTGCTGCCCGCGGTGAGCAGGTAGCAGCCGTTGACCTGGCCCCGACCCGCCCAGCACCGGCTGGTCCGTGTCTCTGGACGCCCGCCCAGTTCTGGCTCGTCCGGGACTCTGGACGCCCGGCAGGTACCGGCTGGTCCGCGGCTTCGGTCACCCGCTCCGTACTGGGGTCCCGGGGTCTGGACGCCCGCCCGGCAGCGGCTCGTCCGTGGCTTCGGCCGCCCGGGAGGCGCCCGTCGAAGGCCGGACTCCCACAGCTCCGAATCTGTCGGTCCCGTCGGATAGCTTCCGATCACCGATCCGACGAGGAGGTCCACGTTGTTCCGTCAGGGAGACATCCTGATCGTGCCGGTGGCGGAGGAGTCCGTGCCCGCACGGGTCAAAACCCTCCCCCCGGCCCCGCGCGACTCCCGCGGCCGCCTGGTCCTCGCGCTGGGTGAGGCGACCGGCCACGCCCACGCCATCCCCGGCCCTGGCACCCTCCTGCTCGACGACGCCTACACCGGTGCCGACTACCTCCACCTTCCCGCCGGCACCCGCCTCGTCCACGAGGAACACGACGCGATCATGCTGCCGAAGGGCTGGTTCCGGGTGGTGCGGCAGCGCGAGTACGTCCCCGGCTCCTACCGCACGGTCGCCGACTGACCGACCGGCCGGCCGACGCCCGAGACATCCCCCTCTCCCAGGAAGCCTCCGACCCTGATGACGACCCCCGCAGCACCCGCGCCCCTGCCGGCTGAGCTGGCCGGCCACCTGACCGCAGCCGCCCGCCGCTGGCGCGACACCGCCCGCACCGCGGGCCCCGCTGATCGCACCGCCGCCGAGCTCGGGGTACGGCGCGCCTACCGCAACGCCGGTCTTCCCGAGCCCGAGGCGATCGTCTGGCTGGCCTCCCCCGCGCAGGGCGCGCTCGCCGCCGCACTCCTCGTCGGCGACGCGAACACGGTCCGCACGTTCCACGAGGCCGGCCTCACCGCCCACATCGGACCGGTCCTCACCGCCCTCACATCCCGGACGCCCGGCGATCCCACATCCGAGCCGCCCTCCACCCTCACGCCGCCACACTCGTCATCGGCGTCCCCAGGAAACGCCCCGAACCCCATCGCGGCCCCAGGCACCGTTGCCGCCCCAGGCGTCATCGCCGCCCTGGAGACCGTTGCCGCCCTGGAGACCGTTGCCACTCCGGATACTGTTGCCGCTCCGGACCCCATTGCGGCCCCGGGCATCATTGCCGCCCTGGAGACCGTTGCCGCTCCGGGCACTGTTGCAGCCCTGGACCCCATTGCGGCCCCGCTCACCGTTGCCGCTCCGGGCGCCGTTGCTGCCTCGGGCGCCGTCGCTGCTCCGAACACCACTGCGGCCCCGGGCACTGTCGCTCTTGCAACCACTGCCGCTCCGGAAGCCAATGCCGCTCCTGCAACCACTGTCGCTCCCGAAACCACTGCTGACCCGGACATCCTGGTCGCGCAGCTGAACGATCTCCGCGCCATCGCTGGTGCCTCCGTGCGCCACGCCGTACGGAACCTGCCATGGGAGCGGGCCCGCGCCGCGGCCGCCACCTCCCTGGGCACGGTGGCGTGGCCGCGCGCCTGGGCGCTCACCGGCGACCTGCTGTGGCCGGAGGTGAACACTCTCGCCGCTGACCTGCGCCGCGCGATCGGCAACCTGCCCCAGTCCGCCACCACCGGCGACACCTACAGCGCCCCTCGGGTCGACGGCCGCGACACGGATGACGACGCCGCCGCGCTCCTCCGTGAGCAGGCCGGGTCGCTCCTCCGCCAGGCCACGCTCGACGCGGTCCTCGGCCAGCACGAGGCGCCTTGGCTCGCCCTGTTCGACGGTCTCACTGCCCACGCGACGGCCGGGCCGGACGGCGGGACAGGGGCGCCGGGCAGCTCGATGGGGTCGCTCGACGGCCTGGCGCAGGTGGCGAAGGCGGCCGGGTGGTGGTGGCCGTTCGAACGGCTGGCGATCATGTGCGAGCGTCCGGCCGACCTGCACCTTGACGACCTGGGACGGTTGCACCGCGCCGACGGTCCCGCGATGGGGTTCCCCGACGGGTTCGCGCTGCACGCGTGGCACGGCATGCCGGTGCCCGCCTCGTTCGGCGTGGCCATGGCCGGGCTCGACGCCAAGCGGATCCAGGCCGAGGAGAACGCCGAGCTGCGCCGGGTGATGCTCGAGCACTACGGCTACGAACGATATCTGGCGGAGTCAGGCGCCAAACCCACACACGAGGACGAGACCGGTGTGCTGTGGCGCATCGACCTGGCGGACGACGAGCCGGTGGTGATGGTGGAGGTGGTCAACTCCACTCCCGAACCGGACGGCACCAGCCGCACGTACTTCCTGCGCGTGCCGCCGTGGGTGACTCGGGCGCGTGAGGGCGTGGCGTGGACGTTCGGGGTGTCCGAGCAGGACTACCAGCCCGAGAAGCAGACCTGACCAGGCCTGACGCGAGCCATCCGGACCTCGCGCCCCAAGACCTGCCGGGGTACGGGGCGCGCGGTCGCACGTAGCTCACCGCCGGAGCGCGCTACGAACTGTTCCGATCGCAACCGCGACTGCCCTCTCGGCCTGAGGGGTGCTCGGGCCGGGTTCCAGAAGTGCGGGGCCCGAAGTGATGGCCAGATGGCGCGGAGACAGGAACGTGGGCCGGCTCCCCGCCTGCGGGGTGGGCGGACCCGGTCCAGGGGGTCGGGCGGTGCGTGGTTGGAGGCGGCGGTCGGAATCCAGGACGGCAGGTGATCCATGGCACGTGGTCGGAATCCAAGGGGCGGGTGGTTCATAGGACGTGGTCGGAATCCAAGGGTTAGTGGGACGTGGTCGGAATCCGGGAGGGTGGGCGGCTCGCTGACCTAGGGGTGGGGGGACACACTCCAGAAGTGCGGGGCCGTGGCTCATGGAGGTGGTCTGCGGTCCAGGAACGCAGGCGGCCTTCTCGCCGAGGGACCGGCCGCGGTCTCACCGTGGGGAAGTCCATCCGTGCCGGGGGAAGAGCTGAGGGTGGGCCGGCCTCATGAGCGGCGGTTTCCGGTTCAGCGGGGCGGACCCGTCGATACCGAAGCGCGTCCGGTGGTGACCGGATCAGTGTGGGGCCACATGGCCGGGATGCGTTCCAGGATGCCGCCGCTGAACGTGTCGTACAGCCCCAGCGGCTCCAGGTGCACGTAGCCGATGTGGCAGTCGCACACCTCCAGCGGGCATCCGCGAGGAGCGAGCGCCCGCAGGGCGGTCCCGTCGTACAGGTTGCCGAGCACGGCCGGCACGAAGTGGCAGCGGCGCACGGTGCCCTCGCCGTCCACCGACACCACGCTCTCCCCGGTACGGCAGGCCAGCCCCAGGCTCCGGTGCGGGAACCTGCTGTGGCGGAACAGCGGGTCGACGCCGGTCCACGCGGCCGCCTCGTCGTCGGTGTAGGTGTGTCCCTCGGCCGCGTTGATCCACACGTAGACGGAGGGCGGCAGTGCCTCCCGCAGGGCGCGCGCCTCGGCGAGGTGTTCGGGCAGGCCGACGACGCCGACGCTGAAGCGCACGCCGAGTGCGCTCAGTTCCGCGCATCTGGCCAGGAACCGCTGCCTGGTGACCTGCCCCGGGTGGTAGGTGGTCCAGAGGGCGAGCGTCGTGAGGTCGGCGGTGGGCAGCCAGGACGTCCGGAAGCTGAGGTTGGTCTGGATGGCGACGCGTGGCACGTGCGGGAGATGGCTGAGCTCGACGAGCGCGCGCCGGTACCAGGATCGGACGGCGCCCTCGCCCCACGGCGTGAACAGCACCGACACCCGGAAGGGCTGCTCGGCGACCCATGCGGTGAAACGTTCGAGGGCGGCCCGGTCGGCACGCAGTTGCTCGGGCGTGTCGCGGCGCTTGGCGAACGGGCAGTAGGGACAGTCGTAGTCGCAGCTGGCCAGGGGCCCGCGGTAGAGGATCGTCA
Organism: Nonomuraea sp. NPDC003754; assembly: GCF_053605785.1. Classification (NCBI taxonomy): domain Bacteria; kingdom Bacillati; phylum Actinomycetota; class Actinomycetes; order Streptosporangiales; family Streptosporangiaceae; genus Nonomuraea; species Nonomuraea sp. NPDC003754. The sequence continues at coordinate 192,012 of NZ_JBSGJX010000009.1, read as the reverse complement.
GGTGTTCAACGCTGGTCATAGCTCTCCATCAGCGCCTGGACCTCGGTGGAGAACAGCGCCGGCCCGATGGTGTCGGAGTGGGCCAGCCCGTCGGCGGTCAGCCAGGCGCGTGCCGTGTCGGTCTCGATCCAGCCGCGGGTGACGAACGGCGTGAGGTCGAAGTCGTCGAGCGCCTCGGTGCCGAACTCCTCCCGGTATCCGGCCATGGACAGCCCGGGGACCTGGAGCAGCGACTGGATGAGGTGGCGGCGGCGGCGCTCGGCGGCGTCGAGGAGGAAGCCGACGTTGGCGTGGTCGAAGCTTCCGGCTCGGACGTACTCGTCGATGATCGCGCGGACGTGTCGGACGCCGACGGCGTACTCGAAGGAGTAGTGCAGGTGCGAGGTGTAGGAGCGCGCGCCGCAGCCGAGGCCGATCATCCCGTCGGTCTGGCAGCAGTACTCGGTCGAGGACTCCACCGGGGTCGGGGCGGCCGGCACCGGAGGACCCGCCGGGGCCGATCCGAGAGCCTCCGCCGGCGCCGCCGCGCCCCCCGCCAGGCGGAACATGCGCATCGACACTTGTTCGTACCCGCTGGCCAGCAGGTGGTCGCGTCCGATCCGGTACAGCGTGAGCCGCTGGTCGTCCCATTCCTTGCCGAGCAGCCCGAGGCCGGTCAGCGGCCGGACGTACAGCGGATACAGGTAGATCTCTTCCGGTTTCCAGTCGAGCGCGGCGTTCAGCGAGTAGAGCCACGACCGCGGGGTCTGCCCGTCGATGCCGTAGATCAGGTCGATGTTCAGCGTCGGGATCCCGGCCGCGCGGATGGTCTCCAGCGCCCGCTCGACCTCGGTACGGCGCTGCGGCCGGACCGCCGCGCGTGCCTCGGCGTCGATGAAGCTCTGCACGCCGATCGACACCCGCGTGGTACCGCGTTCGGCGAGGACGGCCAGCCGGTCAGGGGTGGCGGTGGCGGGCGACGTTTCGACACCGAGCGGGATGGCGGTGAAGTCGGCCCCCATGGCCCGAGTCGCCAGGTCGAACAGCCTGGTGAGCTCGGCGGCCGACAGGTAGGTGGGGGTGCCGCCGCCGATGGCGGCGGTCGCGAAACGCGCGTCCGGTACGGCCCGCCGTACGGCGTGGGCCTGCCGTTCGAGCGCGGACAGGTAGGCGGCGACCAGCTCCTCGGGCGCGCCGGTCCTGGTGAACAGGTTGCAGAAGCCGCAGCGCATCTCGCAGAACGGGATGTGCAGGTAGAGGAAGAGCGCGTCGGTGCGCTCCCGCTCCCACACCGACGCCAGCGACGGCCGCGGATCGAGCGGCCGGTAGGCGGTCTTGTGTGGGTATGCGTAGACATATCCCTGGTATGGCGAACCCTGGTGCGGCGCGCTCACGCCCACGCCCCTTTCTCCAGCACGAACTCCCCGTAGGGGACGGTCCACACCACCGGATGGCCGATGCGGTGCCCCACATGTCCGTCTTCGCCGTAGGCGGTGCCGTGGTCGGAGCACACGATCGCCAGGCACGGCCGCCGCGCCGTCATCACCGCGAACAGCCTGGCCAGCTGCCGGTCGACGTACTCCAGCGCCGCCGCGTGGCTGTCGATCGAGTCGCCTGGCCCGCCGGAGTAGAACCAGTTCGGCTGGTGCAGCGCCGACACGTTGACGAACAGGAAGACGGGCCGCTCCACCCGCTCGACCGCCGCCGCCGCGCACGCGATCTGCGCCTCGAAGGACGAGGGCGACGTCACCCCGAAGGACGGGTCCCAGTGCGACTCGGCGAACAGGGACGGCAGCGCCGAACCCAGTGGCGTGAGCTTGTTGAAGAACCCGACGCCACCGACGCACACCGTGTGATAGCCGGCCGCGGCCAGCCCGGCCGGCAGGTCGGCCGCCTCGAACCGCCACGTGCCCGGCGCGGTCGTCTCGCTGCCGGGGAAGGCGGCGGCGAACAGCCGTGGGTGCGGGCCCGGCGCGACGGGAGTCGGCAGGAACCCGGCCAGGATCGCGGCGTGCGCGGCGTAGGTGAAGCTGCCCGGCGTGTGGCGCTCCTCCCACACCCCGCCGGGCAGGACGGTGGCGAGCGTCGGCAGCCGTCCCGCGGCCAGCAGGCCGGCCGCCACGTCGTAACGCAGCGTGTCGAGCGTCACCAGCAGCAGGTCATGGCTGCCGATGACGGCGTTCATGTCACGCACGCGCGCCCGCCTCGACCTCGTCGTCATGCCCGGCGCCCGCGCGGGCGCGCACATGTGTCTCGCCCTCGTCGTCACGCCCGGCGGCCACGTAGGGGAGCGTCCGCGTCTCGTAGGGGAGCGTCCGCGCCTCGTAGGGGAGGGTCCGCGTCTCGCAGTGGGGCATCTGCGTCTCGTAGGCGCGCACCTGCGTCTCGTAGGTGTCGAGCCCCTCGGCGCCGCTGCCCGGCAGCCCGGTCAGGCCGGGCAGCAGGTCGCCGAACGCGTTGACCTCCGCCACCGCGAAGCGCCGCAGGCTCGCGCCCACCATCAGATCGACGCCGACCGCCGGGCTGCGCGGGAAGCAGGCCGCCGCCCGCGCGCAGATCTCCAGCGCCCTGGCCCACCCTGCGGGGCCGAGCGCCGCCATGACCGTCTCCAGCGAGCCGCGCGCGCCGCCCAGGTGCAGGTTCGTCATCGGCGCCCGGCTGGTGCGGACGACCGCGTGAGTGGGCCGTCCGGCCACCACGACCACCCGCAGGTCGAGGTCTCCTTGAAGGGGGGAGTCCAGTCCTACCAGAGCCCTACGACAAGATTGCTGTCATGGACGTCCAGCTCAAATCCGCACGGGGGAGGTGGATCCTGGCGGCGACCGTGCTCGGTTCCGGCCTGGCCCTCCTCGACAGCACGATCGTCAACGTCGCCCTACCGGCGCTGCGCGCCGAGCTGAACGCCGACATGGCCGGCCTCCAGTGGACGGTCAACGCCTACACCCTCACCCTGGCGGCCCTGATCCTGCTCGGCGGCTCGCTCGGTGACCGCTACGGCCGCCGCAAGATCTTCCTCATCGGCACCGTCTGGTTCGCGCTGGCCTCCGCGTTGTGCGGGCTCGCGCCCAACATCGAACTGCTGGTCCTGGCCCGCGCCCTGCAAGGCATCGGCGGCGCGCTGCTGACGCCGGGCTCGCTGGCCATCATCCAGTCGAACTTCGCCCCGGGCGACCGGCCGCGGGCGGTGGGCGCGTGGTCGGGCATGACCGGCGTGGCGGCCGCGATCGGCCCGCTGGTGGGCGGCTGGCTGGTGGAGCACGCGGGCTGGCGCTGGGCGTTCCTGGTCAACCTGCCGTTCGCCGTGCTGGTGGTCGTCATGACGATCAAGCACGTGCCGGAGACGAAGGACGAGCAGGCCGCCGGCAGGTTCGACGTCCTCGGCTCGGTCCTGGCCGCGCTGGCCCTGGCCGGCATCACCTACGGGCTGACCGAGGAGGGCCAGGTGCTGCCGCTGATCGGCGGCCTGGTGGCCGGGATCGCCTTCGTGGTGCTGGAGATCCGCCGCTCGCCCGACGCGCTGGTGCCGGTGGGCCTGTTCAGGAACGCCGTCTTCAGCGCGGTGAACGTGGTCACGCTGATCATGTACGCCGCGATGGGCGTGGTCTTCTTCCTGCTCACCCTGCAGCTGATGACGGTCGCGGGCTTCGACGCCGTCGCCGCCGGTTCGGCGCTGCTGCCGGTGACGATCCTCATGCTGCTGCTGTCGGCGCGGGCCGGCGAGACGGCCAAGAGGTACGGCCCGCGGCTGCCGATGACGGTGGGCATCCTCGTGGCGGGTGCCGGGTTCCTGCTGATGAGCACGATCGACAAGGGCTCCAGCTACTGGCTGCACGTCCTGCCGGCCGTCTCGGTCTTCGGCCTCGGCCTGTCGGCGGCGGTGGCGCCGCTGACCGCGACCGTGCTGGCCACGGCCGACGACCGCTACGCCGGTACGGCGAGCGGCATCAACAACGCCGTCGCCAGGACCGGCAGCCTGCTGGCGGTGGCGGCGATCCCGCCGCTCGTCGGCCTGACGGGCGACGCGGTCAGTGATCCCCGGATGTACGCCGCGGGATTCACTAGGGCGATGCTGATCAGCGCCGGCATGATGGCCGTCGCCGCGCTGATCACCTTCGTCACGATCAGGACGAACGTGCTGGCGCCGGACAGCCGTCAGCGCTCTCAGAACGTGAAGGACTGACTGCGCACGCTGTTGTCGAAGTTGGACACCAGCAGCTCCGGCTCGCCCACCGACCTGACGCCGGGCAACCTGGTCAGCAGCTCGCGGAACATCGTCCGCATCTCCTGCCTGGCCAGGTTGGCCCCGAGGCAGAAGTGCGGCCCCGGGCCGCCGAAACCGACGTGCGGCTTGGTGTCGCGGGTGATGTCGAAGGCGTCAGGGTCGGGGAAGACGTCCTCGTCGCGGTTGGCCGAGCCGTAGAACAGAACCACCCGGTCGCCCTTCCTGAGCCGCAGGCCGCGCAAGGAGTAGTCGTCGGTGACGGTCCTGCGGAACTGGATGATCGGCGAGACGTGCCTGACCATCTCCTCGATCGCCCCGTTGATGTGCCCGTCGAAGTCGCTCATCAGCAGCTCGCGCTGGTCGGGGTGGTCGGTCAGCAGCTTGATGCCGTGGGCCATCGTGTTGCGCGCCGTCTCGTTGCCGGCCACCAGCAGCAGCGCGAAGAACGAGCCGAGCTCCTTGTCGGTGAGCTTCTCGCCGTCGGGGTTGGCCGTGACCAGGGCCGAGACCAGGTCGGTGCCGGGGTCGGCGACGCGCTGGTGGCCGAGCTGGATGACCATGCGCTGCAGGGCCAGCAGCGCGACCACGTTCTTGCCGGCCAGGCGGGCGCTCTGCAGCACGCTCGGCCGCACGCCGCTGTAGGCGGTCGAGGCGTCGACGTGCTCGTGGACCTTCGCCCGGTATTCCTCGGGAATGCCCATCATGTCGCAGATGACGTGGATGGGCAGGCGGGCGGCGACCTGCGAGACGAAGTCGCGGGGCCCGGCGGCGATCACGTCGTCGACGATCCGCCGGCACGCCTTCTCGATGTCGGCCTGCAGGTTCTGCAGCATCTTGGGACTGAAGGCGCGCGAGACGATGCGCCGGAGCCTGGCGTGCCGGGGGTCGTCCATGTTGACCATCGACTCGCCGAACACATGCTTGACCCAGCCGGGCGGCTCGGGATTGGTGACCGCGGGCTCGCTGGAGAAGATCTTCGCGTTACGGCTGGCCTCGACGACGTCGGCATGCCTGACCAGGGCGTAGAAACCGGTGCCCGACCGTAGCAGCGGGACCTTCTTCTCCGGGAAGAAGACCGGGTGCTCCAGCTGCCGGAGCCTGGCGAACGCCTCCTGCCGTTCCTTGAGTGGCTTGCGCCAGAAATCCAGGTCCGCGAGGTCGATGTCCACCCGTCTATCCTGGCACGTTCCCGAGGTGTTAAGGCCGGGTTCGGCGGGCCTGGGGACCATCCGGGCATGAACGTCTCGCGCACCGCCCTGCTCGCCGCCGCCTGCCTCAGCGCTCCCTTCCTTCCCGCGAGCACCGCCACCGCGACGATCGCCACCGCGACGATCGCCACCGCGACGATCGCCCCGGCGACGATCGCCACCGCGACCGCCCCTGCGGTGATCCCCGCGGCTGTCGCCGCGACCGCCCCCGCGCCTGCCGCCGCCCCCGCGGGCTCCTGCGGCGGGCGCCCGTCGGACTTCGACGGCGACGGCCTGCCCGACCTCGCCGTCGCGGCGCCGTACGAGAGCGTGGCGGGCCACGCCCGCGCGGGCTCGGTCACGATCATGTACGGCTCCGGGCAGCAGGCCAGGCTCTCCCAGGCCACCCCCGGCGTGCCGGGCGACCCGGAGAACGGCGACTCCTTCGGATCGGCGCTCGCCGTCGGCGACTTCGACGGCGACGGCTGCGCCGATCTCGCGGTCGGCGTGTCGGAGGAGTTCTTCGGCACGCCGGTCCCCGGCTCCGACGGCCACGGCGCCGTCCAGCTCTTCCACGGCTCGCCGCGCGGGCTGGTCCCGGGCAGGCAGCTGTCGTCCTCGCGGCCCGGCTCCGACCGGTACGGCGCGGCGCTGGCGGCCGGCGACCTCGACGGCGACCGGGCCGACGAGCTGGTCATCGGCGCGCCCGCGATGGGCGCCGGCGGCACGGTCGTCGTCCACGGCTTCAAGGACCGCGCGCGGTACCGGATCACGCAGCGCGGCCTGCGCCAGACGGGCCTGGTCACCGACCAGTTCGGCGCCGCGCTGACCACCGGCGACTTCGACGGCGACGGCAAGGACGAGATCGCGATCGGCGCCCCCGCCGACACGGTCCGCCTCGACGGCCAGGGCTCGGTGACGGTCGTCGACCCGCGCGACCGCCGTGCCGTGCAGTACACCCAGTCCTCACCCGGCGTGAAGGGCGCCGCGGAGAAGTGGGACGCCTTCGGCGCCGCGCTGGCCGCCGCCGACTTCGACGCCGACGGACGCGACGACCTGGCGATCGGCGTGCCGGGCGAGGGCCTGAGCGCCAACCAGCGGGCCATGGACTACGGCGACGGCATGGTCCACGTCCGCTACGGCACCGGCCGCTGGGAGGCGTGGACGCAGCGCCTGCTGAAGGGGACGCCGCGGTACTACGACAGGTTCGGCGCGGCGCTGGCGGCGGGCGACTTCAACGGCGACGGCGACGCCGAGCTGGCGGTCGGCGTGCCGGGGGAGAAGTCCGTGCAGGTCCTGGCCGGAGCCAGGAAGGGCGGCCTGGCCAGGCACGGCGACGTGCTGATCAAGGGCAGGGGCCGCGATTTCGGCGCGTCCCTGTCCACGCTCGCCGTCGGCGGGCGCTACCGCACGCTGTCGGCGGCCACCGGCGGCGTCAGGGGTCTCACCGTGAAGGGACGCAGCGTCAAGGGACACAGCATCAAGGGGCGCAGCGTCAAGGGACGCGGCGTCACGAGCGGCGGCGTCGACGGGCTGGTGGTGGCGGCGCCCGGCACGGGCGTGGTGACCTACGTGCCGGGCTCCCGCCGTCCCGGGCCCTACCACGGGCTGCGGCCGAGCCGGGCGCGCACGCTGGCCAGCGGCGACGGCCTGTTCGGCTACGCCTTCGGCTGACCGGGGCTCATCCCCCCTGTCGTGGCAGGGCCGCCAGGTCGCCGGGCCCCCTGAAGTGGACGCCGGTGATGCCGAGCCGCGCGGCGGCCTCGACGTTCTCCAGCCGGTCGTCGACGAACGTCACCTCGTGCGGGCGGGCGCCCAGCCCGTCGAGCACGGCGAGATAGATCTCCGGGTCGGGCTTGACCAGGCCCATCCTGGCGCTGTAGAAGCGTGGCCCGATGCCGGCCAGCCAGGGCAGGCCGTCGATCCCCTCGGCGACGCATTCGGGGGCGTTGGACAGCAGCGCGACGCGCGGCAGCCGTTCCATGACGGCCACGGTGCCGGGGTTGGGGTACGACCAGCTGGCGACGTCCAGCCCGACGAGGGTGGCCAGCTCCTCGTCGCCGACGTCGCGGCCGAGCGCGAGGGACCAGAAGGCGCGCGGGGTCAGCGTGCCCCGGTCGAAGTCCAGGCGGTGCGCCCAGTAGCCGCGCTCGAAGGACTCCAGGTCGGCGCCCGCGGCGCTCGCCATGGCGGCGACGTCCGCCTGCGGCTGGGGGAGGGACAGGACGTTTCCGTAGTCGAAGAGCACCCAGGTCATGACGAAGACGCTAACCCACCGATCGATCACGCGTGGGCGGGCGCCGCCGGGGCGGGTCAGCGGCCGGGCGGGGCGGCGGGGATGGTGAGCGACCTGGCGGTCCTGGCGGGGGCGCCCTTGCGGGAGATGTAGTCGAGGGTCCTGAAGTCGACCGACAGCTCCGACGCGGTGAGCCTGGCGGCGATGTAGCCGCGCCGCTGGTCGATGTAGGAGATGTGCGGGTTCTCGGCCAGCGCCTCGGCGATCCACGCCTTGTCGCGGTAGCCGTCGCCGTCGCTGGCGACGGAGGAGGTCACCAGTTCGCGGGCGACCACGGGCGAGGAGGGGTCGTCGAAGTCGAGCTTGAGCTCGGCCGCGTGGTGCATGTGGGCGTCGCCGGTCAGCACCACCGGGTTGGCGCTCTCCCGCATCCACCCGAGCAGGCGGTCGCGCTCGGGCGCGTAGCCGTCCCAGGAGTCCAGGTTGACCTCGCGGCCCGGCCCGACCTTGTAGTCGCGCTGCGCCATGATGATCTGCTGGCCGAGCAGGTTCCACCGGGTGGGCGACGTGCGCAGCCCCTCCGCCAGCCAGCGCCGCTGCGCGTCGCCCAGGAGGGTACGGCCCGCCGACAGGCGCTCGTCGCAGGAGGCGCGCACGCCGTCGAGGCAGGCCTGGTCGTCCCTGAACTGGCGGGTGTCGAGCAGATGGAAGCGGGCCAGCGTGCCCCATGAGACCCGCCGGTTGACCCGCAGGACCGCGCCCTGGACGCTGGCGCGGCGCAGCGGCATGTTCTCGTAGTAGGCGCGGAAGGCCATCGTCCTGCGCCGGGCGAAGTCGGGGGCGCCGGTGCTGGAGACGGGCCCCGCCCAGTTGTTCTCCACCTCGTGGTCGTCGAAGGCCACCAGCCACGGCGCGACGGCGTGCGCCTTCTGCAGGTCACGGTCGCTCTTGTACTGCGCGTGGCGCAGCCGGTAGTCGGCCAGGGTCTCGCACTTGCCGGGGGTGTGGGTGCGGACCCTTCCGGCCGGCGCGGTGTATCCGCTCGGGCCGTACTCGTACATGTAGTCGCCCAGGTGCACGACCAGGTCGGGCTCCTGCTCGGCCAGACGGCGGTAGGCGGTGTAGTAGCCGTGCTCGTAGTGGGCGCAGGCGGCCACCACGAAGTTGAGCGGCTGGGCGCCCTGCGGCGTCGTCCTGGTACGGCCGGCCCGCGACAGCCTGCCCTCGGTCCTGAACCGGTAGAAGTACTCCCGTCCCGGCTCCAGCCCCTGCGCCTCGACGTGGACGCTGTGCGCGGTGTCGGGCGTGGCGCTCGCCGTACCGGACCGGACGATCCTGGAGAAGCGCTCGTCGGCGGAGATCTGCCAGTCGACGTCGAAGGAGCGCGAGGGCATGCCGCCGCGCCCGTCCCCGCTCAGCGGGTCGAGCGCGAGCCTGGTCCACAGCACGAAACCGTCGGTGGTGGGGTCTCCCGAGGCGACGCCGAGCGTGAACGGGTCACCCGCGAGGGCCCGCGAGGGCGGCAGGAAAGGCTGCGAGGGCGGAAGGAGGAAGGAGGCGGCAGTGGCGGCGAGGAAGGTTCTGCGTTCCACGCCCCAGGTATGTCCTCCTCCGCTGACCCGGTCATGACAGCCGAGTCAAGCGGAGGTGAACATCACTCCTCCAGCCAGGTGAGCAGCTCGTTCGCCATGTCGGTCGCGCGCTCGTCGCCGAGCTCGGTGAAGCGGCCGACCGCCTCGCGGGCGCGCCGCAGCGCCTCCTCCCGCCTGCCGAGGGCGTTCAGGACGCGGGCCTCGTCGTAGGTGAGGGCGGCCAGCTGGAACGGGTCCCCGGTCAGGGACCGCGCCTCGGCCAGCGCCTCGGCGGCGTCCGCGCTCCGGCCCGACCAGTGCAGCGACATGGCGTGGCGGCGGGTCGTCCTGGCCTGGTCGTCGGTCTCGCCCGCGGCCCGGTAGCGGTCGGCCGCGACGGCGAAGCTCTCGGCGGCCTCCTCGTCGCGGTCCAGCTCGTCGAGGATGCCCGCCGCGGACTCCGCCGCCCTGGCCGACTGCAGCGGATGCGCGTACATCGCGACGAGGGCGGTGAAGTCGGCCAGCGCCGCCTCCTGCTCGCCCATCAGGCGCAGGGCGTTGGCCCGCGTCCACCTGAGGCCGGTGATGTTGTCGAGATCGTGGGCGTCCCCGCCGTCCGTGCCGCCGTCGTCCGTGCGGTTGGGGGCCGGGTCGCCGGCGTCGAGTACGGCCAGGGCCTCCTCGGCCGCGATCGCCGCCTCCATGGGCCGGTCGGTCGCCAGGTAGGCGGCGGCCAGGTCGACCCTGGCGAGGGCGGCGGCGTGGGCGTCGCCGAGCGCGGTGAACAGGGCCACGGCCTCGATCAGGTCCTCGACCGCCTCCGCGGCGCGGTCCACCATGACCAGCACCTCGCCCCTGGAGGCGTGCGCGAACGCGCGCAGCCCCGCCTCCGTGCGCGGCGCCACGGCCAGCGCCTCGCCGAAGGCGCCGAGAAGCTCCTCCAGGTCGCCGCCGTGCCGCCGGATGAGCCGGCCGTGGAACAGCGCCGTCCTGGCCAGGGTGAGCACGTCGCCCTCGGCCCGCAGCGCCTGGCGTGCCGTTCGCGCCGCCTCGGCCGCACGCCCGGGGTCGCCGTCGTCGGCGTGGAGGTGGGCCAGCAGCGCCAGCAGCCCGCCCTCCCGCGCCCCTTCCAGCAGCGTGATCGCCTCGCCGGCCCGGCCGGCGCCCGCGTACGCCTGGGCCAGCCGTGACCGCGCGCCCGCCCGCTGCCGCTCGTCGCCGTGGGCCGACAGCCACCGGTACGACTCCTCCACCAGCGGCAACCCGTCCTGCGTGAGCAGCCCGAGCCTGCCGAGCGCGACCTGCCTGCGCGCCTCGTCGCCGGCCTGGGCGTGGAGCTCGGCGGCGCGGACCCACAGCTCCCGCGCCCGCTCCACGTCGCCGGCCATGAGCGCGGCCAAGCCGAGCCCGTCGGTGCGCCGCCCGCCGGCCGGGCCGCCGACCTCGTCGTAACGCTCCCACGCGGCCAGGGCCGCGTCGTGGTCGCTGCGCCGCCACGCGTCCTCGGCCAGGTCGAGCAGTTCGTCGGGACCCGCGCCGGCGGGCGGCCGGGCGGGCGCTGCGGACGGGATCGTGACCCTGCGCGCGTGCGGCGTCAGCGGCAGGTGCTCGACCAGCGGCTCGGCCGCCAGTCTCGCCTCCAGCCTGCGGGTCTGCTCGCCGGTGCCGTTGCGGGCGTCGAATCGGGCGGCCAGGTCCCTGGCGGTCGTCTCCAGCTCCTCACGCAGGCGGCCGACGGGCACGTCCGCGCCGTTCCTGCGTACGGTCAGCCCGCCGTGGCCCAGCTCCTCCAGGCGGCGCAGCAGCAGCGCGGCGCACCCGGCGAAGTACATGTGGTCGCTCGGTGTGGGGGAGCGGTCCAGCAGCGGCAGCTCGCGCTGCAGGATCTCCAGGCCGCGGGTCTCGTTGCCGGTGAGGGCGCAGAACTCCAGGTGGTCGCCGAAGTCGTCGACGTAGTTGGCGTCGCCCTGGACGATCCGGTAGGCGCGCAGGTGCGCGGCGGCGGCCTGCTCCAGCCGCCCGGTCCGCACGTACGGCAGCAGCAGGTTGCCGAGAATGCCCTGCGGCTGGACGTGGCAGGTCAGGTGCCCCGCGACGACGGGCGCGGCCAGCTCGATGGCCTCCTCGTCGCGTCCCATCCACGCCAGGTACCACACCTTGCCGCTGGGGTCGCAGCCCTCGCAGTCGGACATGTCGTCGCGCGGCGTGGTCTGCCACCGGTGGAACCACTCCTCGGCCGCGGCCCTGTCGCCGATGTGCTCGGCGACATAGGTGCGCTGGGTGTGGACGGCGTGCGGGCCGTAGCCCGCCGCGGCGTAGCGCCGCTCCATCTCCGCCAGCGCGTCGTAGGCGCGCTGCAGCGGGATCTCAGGGAAACGGCGCATGTCGCTGACGATCCACTTGTACTGCCACAGCAGGCTGTAGGTGTGCCAGGCCGACCAGCGCCCGGGATCGGCGTCGTACTCGGCGACGGATCGGGAGAAGGTGGCGAACGACTTGGCCGGCTCGGCGCCGTACTGGTAGGCCTCGGTCAGCTCCAGCCGCACCTCGAAGGCCAGCTCCGGGTCGTGCGCGCAGGCCTTGAGCGCCTGTTCGAGCAGGACGGACCTGGCCTCGCCGTACGGCATCTGCCTGGCCTGGTCCAGCATCTCCTCAACGTCGGCCATCGGTACTCACTCCTTGCCCAGCACGGCCCAGTCGAGCAGGCCGAGGAACGAGCGGTTCAGCGCGGCGGTGTCGGCCGCGCGCAGCGGGTGGTGTCCGTGCAGCAGCGCCATGCCGTACAGCGCCTCCACCGCGGTGGCGGCCAGCGACAGGTCCTTGAGCAGCACCACGCGGCGCACGAGCGGGTTGCGGTGGTTGAGCACCAGGCGGGGGCGGTCGGCGGCGACGGTCCGCTCCATGGCGCCGAGCACGTCGGCCCACAGGTCGTCGGCGGCCTGCCGTGCCTCGCGCAGCTCGGCCTGATGCTCGGCGGCGCGGCTGGTCAGGTAGAGGGCGGGCAGCGAGGCCGGGTCGAAGTCGCGCAGCACCAGCTCGCAGCCGAGAGGGTCGAGGACCCGGGCGGCCGCGGCGACGAACGGCCTGGCGGCCAGGTCCGCGCCGGGGTCGACGGGGCCGAGGTGGGTGGCCAGCTCGCCCGGGTCGAGGCGGTCGAGACGGGCGTCCGGGTCGATCCTCGGCAGGCGCCGCAGGATGTCGCTGTCGTAGACGTAACCGCCGTTGATCAGGCCGACGCCCTGGGCGCCCGACACGGCCGACAGCTGGCGGAACTCGTCGACGCTCGCGGTGAAACGGCCCTGCGGATGGCGGGTCCTGAACTGGGCGAGCGTCATCGGGCCGTCGCTGGTCTCGAACTCCAGCCACCTGTCGACCAGGCGCAGCATGTCGTCGTCGTGCAGGGCCAGGGCCTTGACGCCCAGGTGGTGCAGGCGCAGGAAGGCGCGCAGCCGGGCCGGGTCGGTCTCGGCCAGCCGGACGAGCCATTCGCGCAGCTGGCGGCCGAGCTGCTCGCGGGTGTGCTCCAGGAGGTCGTCCTCGTAGAGGGCCTCGCGGCTGGCGGTGGGGCGCAGCTCTCCCGCGTCCACGACGCAGCGGGCGAAGAACGCCCAGTCGGGCAGCACACCCTCGGCGCGCTCGGTGAGCAGCATGCGCTTGAGGTAGACCCGGTGGCCGGCGCGGGCGGTCGGGTTGGCGGGGCTGGGCAGCACGAACGCGACACCGGTCAGCGCCGCCTCGGGGACGTCCAGGTCGACGACGTCAAAGGGGGTGAAACCGAACAGCTGCCTGCCGTACTCCAGCAGCGCGGCCCGGCGCGCGTCAGGGCTGTCGTACCGGGCCAGCCACGGCGGGTCGGTGGTCGTCACGACGCCGTCGACCGTGACGGTGATCGGCAGCAGCGAGCCGTACAGGGCGGCCAGCTCGGTGACGGTGCGGGCGTCGACCCATTCGGCGGCGTCCCTGCGGGCCCGCAGGGTGACCGTGGTGCCGGGCGCGGCCCGCTCGGCGGTCGCCGGCGCCACCCGGTAGGTGCCGTCGGACCTGCCGGTCCAGCTCACGGTGGGTGTGCCGGTCACCGACCTGGTCTCGACGTGGATCTCGTCGGCCACCAGGAAGCCCGACAGCAGCCCGATGCCGAACTGCCCGAGGAACTCGTGCCTGGCGAACCCCAGCTCGTCGCGCTTGGACGAGCGGCCGATGGTGGCCAGCAGGGTGTGCACCTCGTCCTCGGTCAGGCCGACGCCGTCGTCGTGGACGCGCACCTGCCCCTCGGCGACCTCGATCGCGACCCGGCCCCCGCCTTCCCCGCGGGCGGTGATGGCGTCGGCCGCGTTCTGCAGCAGTTCGCGCACGTAGACCCGCGGACTGGAGTACAGGTGACGGCTCAGTAGATCGACGACACCCCGCAAATCCACCTGAAAGGCATTTTCCACGCCCGACACTATGCCAGGTATGGCCGCAGATGCTCATGTAACGCGGCACAGCCGAGGTATTTCTCCGCGGTGTGGAAGTCCAGCCAGTCCAGATTCACCAGCGCCTCGACGTCCACCCCGGTGAAGCAGTCACGCAGGGCGGGCGGGATGGCCGCGATGTCGTCCTTGTCGGCGATGTTGACCCAGCGCCGCACCCCCTTCGGCCGCTCGCCCAGGCCGGCCACCGGAGCCGGCAGCAGCCGCTCGAACACCACGTTGCGCATGCCGAGCGGGCTGCCCAGGGTGACCAGCAGGTCCACCTCGATGTCCGGATGGGCGTGCAGGGTCTCGTAGGCGACGACGCTGCCGAGCGAATGGGCGACCACGACCCGGGGCGCGTGCCGCCTGAGCACCTCGGCCACCGCGTCCTGGCACCGCTCGCGCCGTATCTCATCGGTGAGATAGGCGGCCACCTCGGGGCAGAACAGGGCGGCGAAGGCCGCGGCCCTGGTGTCCAGCCGGTTCAGCAACCATCCCGTGAACGCCTTCAGCGCGCCCGTGAAGGTCTCGCCCACACCCGACTGCTTGGCCCAGTCGACGAAGACCTGCTGCTCCCGGGCGCCCATCGTCTCGACCCGCTTGGCCTTGCCCTGGTCGTTGAGATGGTGGGCGTAGTAGGCCACCTCCGCGAAACCGGCCGGTCCGGCGCCGAGATAGCGGTTCCACTTCGCCCGCATCGCCTCGGCCGCGCCTTCCACCGACCGGCCGGCCTGGAGGTAGTAGTTGTACTTGCCGATGCCGTGCACACCGACGATCACCGCCATGATCACTCCCCACGTTGTGCGGGACATGGTGCCATGGCGGGCTTGCGGATGGATGACCGGAAAAACCTTGTTGCTCGGGGTATGGGCCATCCGGATACGGTTTGCAGGGGTTCCTCGCGAGTTGCTGGGGCTTTCACGAGGGGAGGTGTCCCGATGGCCGGCCTGTTGATCGTCAACGACTCGATCGCCATTCCCGGCGACGAGCTCGTCTGGCGTTTCTCCCGTTCCTCGGGCCCGGGCGGTCAGGGGGTCAACACCACCGACAGCAGGGTGGAGCTGCTGTTCGACGTGGCCGCGAGCACGGCGCTGCCGCCCACGCTCAAGGCCCGCGCGCTGGAACGGCTGCCGTCGCCGGTGATCACGGTGGTGGCGTCGGAATACCGCTCCCAGCTGCGCAACCGCGAGGCCGCCGCCCACCGGCTGGCCCAGCGCGTCCGCGAGGCGATCGCGCCGCCGCCCAAGCGACGCCGTCCGACGAAGCCCAGTAAGGGCTCCATCGAGCGCCGCCTGGCCACCAAGAAGCACCGCTCCGACGTCAAGCGCCTGCGCCGCGACATCTGAGCTTGGGCCGGCGGCCCCTCCGGCACGGCGCGTCGATCCAGGTCGACCTGACCGCGCCGCTCCTGGCGTCCCAGCGGGCGCGCCAAGACGCCGTCCGACGGGACTTCGCGATCGGACGGGCCGCGTCAGCTCCCACCTCAGCCACCCGGGGTGACGGTCGCCCGGCTACCGTCGCTTGTGTCGAACATGTGATCTAAAACTCTCCAAGTCAAGGTTACGATCTTGGTGATGGCCGGCCGTGCCGATCGGCCGGCTCTCCATGCTGAAGGGGCGTGAAGACGCCCCACGACCCGATGGGAGATCGACCTTGAGGCGTGCGCTGATCGCGTTAGGCGTCGGCTTGAGCGTGCTGGGTTCCGCTGTCGTCACCGAGCCGGCCCAGGCCGCGAGCGGGGTGGTGGTCCCGCTGGCCGCCAACGTGACGGCGGCTCAGCAGATCGCGAGATTCTGGCTCGCCGACGGAGCCGCCAACCTGAAGAACGCCACGCCGTACACCGTGCGGACCGAGGTCGGCGGGGAGCGCCTGTCCACGGACGTCGTCCCGGACGGCCTCCCTGGGGCCGTCGCACCGGTGGAGGGGCCGCCCTCGTCGAAGGGGAAGACGCCCACGACCTCGGGCAAGGTGTTCTTCATCGGCAGCGACCTCCAGCCGCACTGGTGCACCGGCACGGCTGTGCAGTCGAACTTCAAGAACCTCGTCGCCACGGCAGGTCACTGCCTGTTCGACACCGAGGCCCCGGACGGCCCTCTGGCCAAGTGGGTCTTCGTCCCCGGCTACTCCGAGGGCACGACCCCGTTCGGCCTGTACGTCGGGA
This sequence comes from Nonomuraea sp. NPDC003754, assembly GCF_053605785.1. NCBI lineage: Bacteria > Bacillati > Actinomycetota > Actinomycetes > Streptosporangiales > Streptosporangiaceae > Nonomuraea > Nonomuraea sp. NPDC003754. The sequence continues at coordinate 176,205 of NZ_JBSGJX010000009.1, read as the reverse complement.
AGCAGGCAAGCGCTCACTACGACTTCGACGCCTACCGGGACTACGACCGGGACTTCGCCTTCGTCAACGTGTACAACGGCGTCGTCTCCCCTTCCCCGGACGTGCTGGCCAATGTCGGGAGGCTGGTCGACAACGTCGGCGGCCAGGGGTTCGCGTTCAACCAGCCGCTCGCGCCCACGGTCGACGTCTTCGGCTACCCCGCCGGCCCCCACCCCGACGGCAGGCGGCCCTACACGGGCGAGACCCTCGAATGGTCGACCGGCTCGACGTTCACGATGAAGGTCACGGGCCTGCCCGCGGACCGGCTCATCGGCGTGGACTCCCCGCTCACCGGTGAAGGCGCTCTCGGGTCCTCCTGGCTGACCCATTACAGGAGCGACAGCCGTCTCGGCTATCTCAACGGCATCACGATCAGCGTGTCCGACACCGATGGCGACAATCGGTACGACACCGGCGTCTCGCCGTACTTCGACGGTGAGGTGAAAGAGGTCTACCGGGAGGCCGCCAATTTCTGGGCCGGCCCCATCGCCTAGACAGCCGCCGTCCCCGCCGCGCCCGCCCCGAGTGGCGGGCGCTGTGGCTGTACGTGATCTTGTATTCGGCGACCGCATCATTCCCATCACCTCGGAGACCGCCGAAGAATGGGGACGCCTGAACGCCATCCGCCCGCTCCCGAGCACGGGCGGCCTGATCGCCGCGACGGCCAGAGCGAACGGGTGGACCGCTGGTGGGCAGGAACGTCAAAGACTTCGAGGGGATGGGGCGTGTCCGTCGTCAACCCCTTCGAACCGCCGCGCTGAGATCACGCCCGCGTGTAGCGGTGCTTGGCGCCGGGCGGGAAGTACTCGGGGTCGCCGCTCTCGCGCAGCCTGATCTCCGGCGCCTGCCTCTCCCCGGGGACGTAGGCGGCGAACTCGCTGTTGAGCCTGCGCAGCTGCGCCAGGATCGAGCTTCCGACGGCCTGCGCGGTCCGCTCGTCGGGCCGCAGCCCCGGCATCAGCTCGACCGTGACCGTCAGCCGCCGGTCGCGCTGTTCGTCCTCGACCACCTCCAGCACGAACTTGCCGCTGACCATCCCGCTCACCTCCGGCTGCTCCAACCCGACGGCGATGTTCTCGGGGTAGACGTTCGCGCCGTAGTAGGACACGGTGAAGTGGCTGCGCCCGAAGACGTAGACGAACGGCCGCTCGGGGCCGGGGGCCGACGGGGTGAAGCCGTGCCCGGCGAGCAGGCCCAGCATCCTCTCGTACGGCAGCAGCCCGCCCTCGTCGGCGATGTGGTAGCGGACGAGCGGGATCCCGTTGTCGCCGGAGAACAGCAGCGTGCCCTCGTGCTCCTCGAAGAAGCGCACCTCCGGGTCGTACTGCACGAGCGTCGGCAGCCGCGACTCGCCGAAGATCTCCCTGGCGGTGCCGGGGTGGGCGGCCAGGAAGCGGCGGATCTCGATCGACAGCGGCGTCTCGTTGCCGAGGACGCCCGCGTCGGCGGTGCCGTACAGGGAGGCGGTGTCGCGGGTCGGGTCGGTCATGCCCGCGCGCTCGGCCACCAGCGACCGCCATTCCTCGCTGAAGACCTCGCCCGCGGTGACCATCTTGATCGCGTAGTCGCGCCACGGCAGGCCGCCGGTGTCGATGACGTCCTTGAGGAAGGGCGGGTAGCCGAGCAGGACGACCTGGTCGAAGTGCGGGGCCAGCTCGGGGATCACCCGGACGATCTCGCGCTTGTCGCTGCCGGGCGCGATCGAGGTGATCGGGTAGCCGCGTCCGGCCAGGTGGCGCAGGCAGGCGAGGGTGAACAGGCCGCCGACCCAGGTCCCGAGCGCGAAGCACACGACGGCGAGCGTGCGCTTGTCGCGGGCGCCGAACGCGTCCCTGAAGATCTCCTCGAACCTGGCGGCGATGACCCGCTCGTCCTCGGCCGACCGGGGCCAGAAGGACGGCGTGCCGGTCGATCCGGAGGAGACGGCGATCATGTCGCCGATCGTGCCGCCGCGGCACAGGTCGGGCACCGGGTAGCGGCGGGTGTAGTTCTGCTTGGTGGTCATGGGCAGCCTGGCGAAGTCACGCAGGCTCGTGACCCGCGCCGGGTCGATGTCGTGCGCGGCGAGGAAGGCGCGGTAGGCGGGGACCGTCGCCGCCGTCCGCCGGAAGAGATCCACCGGGTCCATCAGCCGATGGTACGGCGCAGCGGCAGCCTGGCCCGCACCTCGAAGCCGCCGTCGGGGGCCGGCCGCGCCTCCAGCGTCCCGCCGAGCAGGTCGGCCCGCTCCCGCATGCCGGTGATCCCGTGCCCTCCCGCGCTCATGGGCGCGGAACGGCGCGGCGCCTCGTTGGCGACGGCGACCACGAGCTCGTCGCCGGTCCGGTCGACGTCGACGCGCACGGCCGCGCCGGGCGCGTGCCGCATCGTGTTGGACAGCGACTCCTGGAGGATCCGGTAGGCCGCCTCGCTGACCGGCGCGGGGACGGCGCCGGCGGCGTCGGCGGCGCCGGTCACCGTCACCGGGTGCCCCGCCGCGCGGACCGTCGCGACCAGCTCGTCGAGACGGTCGAGGCCGGGCGCTGGCGCCTGGCGCAAGGTGCCGACGATCTGCCGCATCTGCGACATCGCCTCCAGCGACATCTCCCGCACCTCGGCGAGACCGGTGTCGAGGACGGCGGGGTCGCCGCCGGCGCGCAGCCGTACCGCCTCCGACTGGATGGCGATGGCCGACATGTGATGTGCGACCACGTCGTGCAGCTCGCGCGCGATCCGCAGCCGCTCCTCGGCCACCGCCTGCGCGGCCATGGTCTGCTCGGTCTGCGCCGCCAGCTCCACCTGCGTACGGCGCCGCGCCCCGACCACCTGGCCGAGCACCAGCACCACCGGCAGGAGCAGCAGTTCCAGGCCGAACGGCTGCGGCCGGAACAGGACCTCGGCCAGCGTCGTGCCGATCCACACCGCGACGGCGCCCGCCACTCTGACCCGCGTCGCGATCGTGTAGGCGCACAGCACCAGCGCGAGCCCGCCGACCGAGACGACCCCGATGCCGGGGTAGGGGTTGACCAGCAGCGTGGTGGTCGCCAGTGCCCACGCGGGGATGGGCGCCGGCCTGCGCAGCGCGACGGGCACCGAGGCGACGGCCGCCACCAGCGTGATGATCCCGTCGTGCGTGGGCACGTCGAGGCCGCCCGGCTGGAGCCGCATCGGCCCGCTACTGGAGATCATGTCGCCGGTGGTGAACCAGAACAGCACCAGCGCGGTCACCACGTCGAGGAGCAGCAGCATCCGCGGCGACAGGTGCCACTTCGGGTCATTCACCGGGACGGACCAGCCCCGTCTCGTAGGCGTAGACGATCGCCTGGGCCCTGTCGCGCAGGTCGAGCTTGGTCAGCACCCTGCCGACGTGCGTCTTCACCGTCTGCTCGGCGACCACGAGCCGTTCGGCGATCTCGAGGTTGGACAGCCCCTGCGCGATCAGCGTCAGCACCTCGGTCTCCCGTTCGGTCAGCTCCGCCAGCCGCTTCACCGACGGCGCCCGCGGCCCGCCCAGCCGCGCGAACTCGTGGATCAGCCGCTTGGTGACCGCGGGCGCGATCAGCGCCTCCCCGGCCGCCACGACGCGCACGGCCTCGGCCAGCTGGGCGGCGGAGGCGTCCTTCAGCAGGAAGCCGCTGGCGCCCGCCCGTAACGCCTCGTAGACGTAGTCGTCGAGGTCGAAGGTGGTCAGGATCAGCACCTTGGCGTCACCGGCGGCCATGAGCCTGCGCGTGGCCTCCAGGCCGTCCATGACCGGCATCCGGACGTCCATCAGCACGACGTCGGGCTTCAGCTCGGCCACCCGCTCGACCGCCTCCTGGCCGTTGGCCGCCTCGCCCACCACCTCGATGTCGGGCTGGCTGCTGAGGAAGACCGTGAAACCCGTGCGGACCATGCCCTGGTCGTCGGCGATCAGCACCCTGATCATGAGCCCGACTCCACCGGCAGCACGGCCTCCACCTCGAACCCGCCCCCTTCCGTGGGACCCGCCTCCAGCGACCCGCCGAGCAGGGTGGCCCGCTCGCGCATGCCGATCAGCCCGTGACCGGCGCCGGGCGCGTCGCCCGGCCCGCGCCCGGGGCCGTTGGCGACACGGACCCGCAGGCCGCCGCTCCAGGCGACCTCGACGGCGACGGCCGAGCCCGGCGCGTGCCGCATGGCGTTGCTGAGCGATTCTTGCACGATCCTGTAGGCCGAGACGGCCATGGCCGTGGGCACCTCCTCCAGCTCGCCCGAACGCTTCACCCGCACGGTCAGCCCCGCCGAACGGGCGTTGCCGACCAGGTCGTCGAGCCTGTCGAGGGCGGGCGGCGGCGTGGTGTCGGCGCGGCCCTCGTGGTCGCGCAGCACGCCGAGGACCTGCCGCAACTCCTTGATCGCCTCCAGCGACAGCCCGCGGATCTCGGCGAGGCCCGCCTCCAGGCGCGCCACGTCCCCTCGGGCCTCCATGGGTACGGCCTCCGCCTGGATCGCGATGACCGACAGATGGTGTGCGACGACGTCGTGCAGTTCCCTGGCGATCCGCGCCCGCTCGGCCATGACGTACCGTTCCCCGATCGCCTCGTCCCTGCTCGCGGTGGCGCGGCGCCGTACCCGGACGTTGTAGCCGAACAGCAGGATCACCGTCATGGCGACCGAGGCCAGCGCCATCGACTTCGCGTCGACGATCCAGACGGTCAGCACCGAGGTCAGCCAGCCCACCGCCGTGACGCGCCGGTCCGACCGGGCGGCCAGGGAGTAGAGCACCAGCAGGTACATCACGATGGCCGGCTGGAGGTACGGCGGCTGCATGTCGGTGATCTGCCTGACGACGTGCAGGGACGGAAGGATCAGCACCAGTGCCAGCCGCCACGCGGCCAGGGGCCAGCGCGCCCGCATCGCGACCGGCAGCGAGAAGGCGACGGCCGTCAGGTAGACCTGCGCCATCGGCTGCCGTCCGGACGGGATGAGCTCCGTGAGCGTGATCCAGAACAGCATTCCCGCCACGACGAGGTCGGCCAGCTGCACCAGGTCGTAGTGGTCGAAGGGCACCAGTGGCCGCAGCGCCCGCGGCACCCGGCGGCGCAGGCGGGGCGAGCGGGCGGGCGGGGGATCGGCCTCGCCGCTGAAGAACGCGAGCACGAACGGCTGGAGGACGGCCGAGATCACCGCCCCAGCCTAGGTGCGGCCTGACCAGGCACGCATCACCCCTGGGAGTGATGGCCCTCAAGAGCTACTTACACAATTACGATCGCCGTGAGCGAACATCATCAAGGAAGGGAACATCGGCGGGCTCCGATGAATTGAGTGTGTATAACTCAACCCCATTGGAGTTCAGATGAGTGAGAGCTTGATCCTCCCGGTCCTGCCGCTCGACGACGAGGTGGTCCTGCCGGGCATGGTGGTCCCTCTGGACCTGTCCTCCGCGGAGGTTCGGGCTGCGATCGACGCGGCTCAGGCTTCTGGTCTCAACAAGCCGCGCGTCCTCCTCGTTCCCAGGATCGACGGCCGTTACGGGGCCGTCGGCGTGCAGGCCGTGGTCGAGCAGGTCGGCCGGCTTCCCGGCGGCGAGCCGGCCGCCGTCGTGCGCGGCGTCAACCGGGCGCGCGTCGGCAAGGGCACGACCGGCCCCGGTGCGGCCCTGTGGGTGGAGGTCCACACCGTCGACCGGGTGCCGGCGGGCGAGCGGGCGCAGGAGCTGGCCAAGGAGTACAAGGCGCTGGCCACGACCATCCTGCAGAAGCGCGGCGCGTGGCAGGTGGTCGACCAGGTCAACCAGATCGACGACCCCTCCGTCCTGGCCGACAGCTCCGGCTACACCCCCTGGCTGAGCACGGCCCAGAAGGTCGAGCTGCTGGAGGCGCCCGACCCCGCCGACCGCCTGGCCAAGCTGGTCGAGTGGTCGCGCGAGCACCTGGCCGAGCTCGACGTGGCCGAGACGATCCGCAAGGACGTCCAGGAGGGCATGGAGAAGCAGCAGCGCGAGTTCCTGCTCCGTCAGCAGCTCGCCGCGGTCCGCAAGGAGCTGAAGGAGCTCAACGGCGACACCGCCGAGACCGAGGAGGAGGACTACCGCGCTCGCGTGGAGGCGGCAGACCTGCCCGAGAAGGTGCGCGAGGCGGCGCTCAAGGAGGTCGACAAGCTGGAGCGCACCTCCGACCAGTCGCCCGAGACCGGCTGGATCCGCACCTGGCTGGACACCGTCCTCGACATCCCGTGGAACACCACGAGCGACGACACCTACGACATCGCCGGCGCCCGAGCCGTGCTCGACGCCGACCACACCGGCCTCGACGACGTCAAGGACCGCATCATCGAGTACCTGGCCGTGCGCAAGCGCCGCCAGGACAAGGGCCTCGGCGTGGTGGGCGGCCGCCGCAGCGGCGCCGTTCTCGCCCTCGCCGGTCCTCCCGGGGTCGGTAAGACGTCGCTGGGCGAGTCCGTGGCGCGCGCCATGGGCAGGAAGTTCGTCCGCGTCGCCCTCGGCGGCGTCCGTGACGAGGCCGAGATCCGCGGCCACCGGCGCACCTACGTCGGCGCGCTGCCCGGCCGCATCGTCCGCGCCATCCGCGAGGCGGGCTCGATGAACCCCGTCGTGCTGCTCGACGAGATCGACAAGGTCGGCGCCGACTACCGGGGCGACCCGACCGCCGCCCTGCTCGAGGTGCTCGACCCGGCGCAGAACCACACCTTCCGCGACCACTACCTGGAGGTCGAGCTCGACCTGTCGGACGTGCTCTTCCTGGCCACGGCCAACGTCCTGGAGGCCATCCCCGGGCCGCTGCTCGACCGCATGGAGATCGTCACCCTCGACGGCTACACCGAGGACGAGAAGGTGGCCATCGCCCGCGACCACCTGCTGCCCAAGCAGCTGGAGCTGGCGGGGCTGACCGCCGAGGAGGTCACGGTGGAGGAGGCGGCGCTGCGCAGGCTGGCCGCCGAGTACACCCGCGAGGCCGGCGTCCGCTCCCTCGAGCGCTCGATCGCCAGGATCCTGCGCAAGGTCACGGCCAAGGACGAGCTGCCCGCCACGGTGACCGCGGACGACCTGGTCGAGTACCTGGGCAGGCCGCGCTTCGTCCCCGAGGCGTCGCTGCCCGAGTCCAAGCAGCGCACCTCGGTGCCCGGCGTGGCCACCGGCCTGGCCGTCACCGGTGCGGGCGGCGACGTCCTCTACGTCGAGGCGTCGCTGGCCGACCCCGAGACCGGCGACACGGGGCTGACCCTCACCGGCCAGCTCGGCGACGTGATGAAGGAGTCGGCGCGGATCGCGCTGTCCTACCTGCGCTCCCACGGCGCGGAGCTGGAGCTGCCGGTCACCGCGCTGAAGGACCGCTCGGTGCACGTGCACTTCCCCGCGGGCGCCGTCCCCAAGGACGGGCCGTCGGCGGGCGTCACGCTCACCACGGCGCTGGCCTCGCTGCTGTCGGGACGGCTGGTCCGCAACGACGTGGCGATGACAGGGGAGATCTCGCTCACCGGGCGGGTGCTGCCCATCGGCGGCGTCAAGCAGAAGCTGCTGGCGGCGCACCGGGCGGGCATCACCACCGTCCTCATCCCGGCCCGCAACGAGCCCGACCTGGACGACCTGCCCAAGGAGGTGCGCGACGAGCTGACCATCCACGCGGTCGGCGACGTGCGTGAGGTGCTCGACATCGCCCTCACCCCGGCCAAGGTGGCCCAGACCGCCGCGGCCTGACCTCCCACCCGAAGCCGCCCCACCGTCCGTACGGCGGGGCGGCTTCGCCGTTCCCTAGGGACTTAATGGACAAATCATTCAAGCGGTTGAATGGATGATTCGTGCATGGTCTTATGAGGTCATGCTCTACGGACTTCCCGCCCTGGAGGCGCAGGACGAAAAGGTCCTGGCCGAGATCGAGGACATGCGGCGTGACCTGAAATACCGCCTCGCCGTCTCACATCGGTGGGACGGGCAGCTGCGCAGGCAGCTCCAGGCTCGCGCGATCCAGGGATCCAACTCGATCGAGGGATATCGGGCCAGTGTCGAGGACATCGAGTCCATCATGGCGGGGGAGGAGCCGCTGGAGACGCCGGGTTCGGTGGCTCGCGAGATCGCCGGTTACCAGCAGGCGCTCACCTACATCCAGCTGTTGTCGGACGCGCCCGCCTTCCGCTTCGACGTCGGTGTCCTCAACGCGCTCAACTTCATGATGATCGGCCACCACCACGGCAAGACGCCTGGAGTCCCGCGTCCGGGTGGCATCTATGTCCGCAACTCCGCCACAGGGGAGGTCGTCTACGAGGGCCCTGATGCCGAGCATGTCGGCGATCTGCTTGACCAGCTCGTGGGCTGGCTCAACGCGGGCGATTTGGACGCGCCGAGCTACGTCCGGGCCGCCATGGCGCACTTCAACCTCGTGGCCATTCACCCGTGGCGCGACGGGAACGGCCGGATGTCGCGAGCGCTGCAGACTCTGGTCCTCGGCAGAGACAGGATCCTCACCCCCGAGTTCTCCTCGATCGAGGAGTGGCTCGGGACCGGTGAGAACACCGTCGACTACTACCGTGCGCTCAGGCAGGTGCAAGGCGGGTTGTGGCGACCGCACGACGGGACCCTGCCGTGGGTGCGGTTCTGCCTTCGCGCGCACCACCTGCAGGCGCAGCAGGTCGGCAGGCGGCTGGCGGAGGCCGGGGAGATCTGGGTGCTGCTGGAGGAGCAGGTCGACGCCGACGGCCTCAACACCAGGTGCGTCTCCGCGCTCTACGAGGTGTTCGTGAACCGGCGCCTGCGCCGTACCCGCTACCAGCTCGACGAGGAGCTCAGCCAGGGGCAGGCCGCTCGTGACCTGCGCGATCTCGCCGCGAAGGGGTGGCTCAAGCCGTACGGGGCGACCAAGGGACGGTTCTACGCCCCGGGACCGCGCATGGCGCGTATCAAGGCGGACTTCGCCGACCGGATGACTCCCCTCAAAGACCCCTACCGGCGTGTCGGGGGCGCCTGACAGGATACGGTCACTGCCCGTGATGCCGACAGTGAGGCCGCCCCTGGACGTGGCGCTGGGCAAGGTGCGCCGCAGGATCCTGCCGTTGATCGTCGCCGCCTACGTCGTCTGCTACGTCGACCGCACCAACATCCCGGGACTGCTGGGCCAGGCCGGGCGGCGCGACCGTGAGCCACTTCACATCGGCGGCAGGGAATAGGCCCGTACCGGGCGATCGTTGGCCAGAGCGTGAACGAGATGCGAATGCGCATGTGTATGGGCTGTCCGGCCCGCTAGAGCGCACCCTTCCGCCCCCTCTCGTTCAAAGGTATGCCCCGATGATCCGACCCAGCTTCGTGCTGCGCCGCCTGAGTCACCTGCCGTTCCACCCCGGCAGCCGCTGACGTCTCCCCCGACGCTGACCTTCCGTTACCGAATCCGTTGTGGGGAAATTTCGTGATCCAGGCTGCAGGCCTGCGCAAGACGTACGGTGACACCGTCGCGCTGGACGGTGTCGACCTGCACGTGCGCCAGGGTGAGATCTTCGGCGTGCTCGGCCAGAGCGGCGCGGGCAAGAGCACACTGCTGCGCTGCGTCAACCTCCTCGAGCGCCCGGACCGGGGCACCGTCGCGGTCGCCGGGCAGGAGCTGACCACGCTGGGCGAGCGCGACCTGCGCGCCGCCCGGCAGCACATCGGCATGATCCACCAGCATTTCGCGCTGCTGTCCTCGCGCACGGTCGCGGGCAACGTCGCCTTCCCCCTCGAGGTCATGGGCGTGGGCCGGGCCGAGCGGTCGGCCAGGGTCGCCGAACTGCTGGAGCTCGTCGGCATCGCCGACAAGGCCGACGCGCGCCCCTCGCAGCTGTCCGGCGGGCAGAAGCAGCGGGTGGGCATCGCCAGGGCGCTGGCCGGCAACCCCAAGGTGCTGCTGGCCGACGAGGCCACCTCGGCGCTCGACCCCGCCACGACCTCCTCCATCCTGGCCCTGCTCAAGCGGCTCAACGCCGAGCTCGGGCTGACGATCCTGCTCATCACGCACGAGATGAACGTCGTCAAGAGCATCTGCGACTCGGTGGCCATCATGGCCGGCGGGGCGATCCTGGAGTCGGGGCCGATCAGGCAGCTGCTGACCACGCCCGGGTCCAGGCTGGCGGCCGAGCTGTTCCCGCTGCCCGCTCCCGAGGCGGGCAACGTCACGATCACGTTCACCGGAGCGGCGGACGAGCCGGTCATCTCGACGGTCGTGCGCAAGTTCGACGTGGACGTCAGCATCCTCGGCGGCGCGCTGGAGGAGGTCGCCGGCGGCTCGGTCGGCCGCCTGCGCGTCTCGCTGGACGGGGCCGACACCTCGGCCGCCCTCGCGTACCTGCGTGAGCGCGGCCTGATCGTGGAGGTGGCCGCGTGACCTGGGAAGAGATGGTCCCGCTCCTCGGGCAGGCGACGTGGGAGACGGTCCAGATGGTGTTCTGGTCCACGCTGTTCACCGTCGTGTTCGGGCTGCCGCTCGGCGTCGCCCTCGTCGGCACCTCACGTGCCGGCCTGTTCCCCTCGCGGGTGGCCAACCAGCTGCTCAGCCTGATCGTCAACATCGGCAGGTCGCTGCCGTTCATCATCCTGATGATCGCGGTGATCCCCTTCACCCGGCTGCTGGTCGGCACCACGATCGGCCTGTACGCGGCCATCGTGCCGCTGACCATCGGCGCCGTGCCGTTCTTCGCCCGGCTGGTGGAGATCGCGCTGCGCGGCGTCAGCCCCGACGTCGTGCAGGCCGCGCACGCCATGGGCGTCAGCCGTACGTCGATCGTGGCCAAGGTGCTGCTGCCGGAGGCCAGGTCGGCGCTGGTGGCGGGCATCACGGTCACCGTCATCACGCTCGTGTCCTACTCCGCGATGGCGGGCGTCATCGGCGCGGGCGGCCTGGGTGACCTGGCCATCAGGTACGGCTACCAGCGGTTCGAGACGCCGCTCATGATCGCCACCTGTGTGGTCATCATCGTCCTCGTCCAGCTGGCCCAGACCCTCGGCGACGCGCTCGCCGACCGTCTGGCCAAGCGCTAGACACTCCCACCCCTTTTCCGCCCGGGTCCGCCACGAGCGGGTCCTGCTTCCTCATACCCAGACGCTTCCTCATACCCAGACAAGGAGCACAGCCGTGCGCAAGTTGTTCGGTCTCGTGACCGCCGCCGTCCTGGCCGTGACGCTGGCCGCCTGCGGGTCGTCCGCGGCCGGCTCGTCGGCCTCCGGCGCGCCCAGCGACACCCTCAAGGTCGGCGCCACCCCCACGCCGCACGCCGAGATCCTCAAGTACATCTCGGACAACCTGGCCGCCAAGGAGGGCCTCAAGCTGGAGATCGTCGAGTTCAGCGACTACGTGCCGCTGAACCCGCAGCTCCAGGAGGGCCAGCTGGACGCCAACTACTTCCAGCACCAGCCGTACCTCGCCGACTACAACAAGGAGAAGGGCGCCAAGCTCACCTGGGTGCAGAACGTGCACCTGGAGCCGCTCGGCCTCTACTCCAGCAAGGTGAAGGACGTGGCCGCCCTTCCCTCCGGCGCCACCGTGGCGGTGCCCAACGACGCCACCAACCTCGGCCGCGCGCTGAAGCTGCTGGCCGACAACGGCGTCATCACCCTGAAGGACGGCGTCGGCACCGCGGCCACCGAGCGCGACGTCACCGCCAACCCGAAGAACATCACCTTCAAGGCGCTCGACGCCGCCCAGCTGCCGCGCTCGCTCGCCGACGTCGACGCCGCGGTCATCAACGGCAACTACGCCCTGGAGGCCAAGCTCAACCCGGCCACCGACGCGCTCGTCGCGGAGAAGGCGGAGGGCAACCCGTACGCCAACGGTCTGGTCGTGCAGGAGGGCAAGCAGAGCGACCCGCGGGTGCAGAAGCTGGCCAAGCTGCTGCAGAGCCCCGAGGTCAAGAAGTACATCCAGGACACCTACAAGGGCGCGGTCATCCCCGCCTGAACCGTCCTGACCGGCGCCCCGGTCGCCGCGGCGGGCCGGACGGCTTCGACCCCGGCCGGCTTCGCCCCCGGACGGCTTCCGTTCGGGTCGGCGTGACCTCCACCGCGAGACCGTGATCCCGCACGCGGGATCACGGTCTCGGCGTTTCCGGAACGGGACGTGAGCGGCAGGCCGGGCCTCGCCCGCGGGGCCTTGCGGGGCCTTCCGAGGGAAGTGGTGACCGAATACTGTTCTGGTCATGTATCCGGGAGCCATCGCAGCAGTCACCCCCGACAAGCCCGCTGTGATCATGGCGGGCTCCGGGGAGGTCGTCACCTACCGCCGGCTCGAGGAGGAGTCGAACAGGCTCGCGCACCTGTTCCGCTCCGCCGGGCTCAAGCCGGGCGACCACATCGCCTTCATGCTCGAGAACCATCCTCTTTTCCTGGTCATCGCCTGGGCCGCGCACCGCTCAGGGCTCTACTACACCGCCGTCAGCTCCCGCCTGCAGAGCGAGGAACTGTCCTACATCGTCGACAACTGCGAGGCCAGGGTCTTCATCTCCTCGGCGCGGCTCGCCGGCGTGGCGGGCGCGATCGAGGCTCCCGGCGTGGAGCTCAGGCTCATGATCGACGGGGTGGCCGACGGTTTCGTCTCCTACGAGGAGGCCGTCGCGGTCCATCCGACGACGCCCATCGCCGACGAGTGCCAGGGCGCCGACATGCTCTACTCCTCGGGCACCACGGGCCGGCCCAAGGGCGTCAAGCCGACGCTCTCGCAGGCGCCGCTCGACAGGCCGGGGCCGCTGCTGCAGCTCATCCAGTTCCTCTTCGCGCCGTCGGCCGACAGCGTCTACCTGTCGCCCGCCCCGCTCTACCACGCCGCGCCGCTGCGCTACTGCCTGCAGTTCCAGCGCCTGGGCGCGACGGTGGTCGTCATGGAGCGCTTCGACCCCGCCGAGTACCTCGCCCTCGTCGAAGGCCACCGGGTCACGCACACCCAGCTCGTGCCGACGATGTTCATCAAGATGCTCAAGCTGCCCGACGAGGTCAGGGCCGGGCACGACCTGTCGTCGCTCCGGTGCGCGATCCACGCGTCGGCGCCGTGCCCGGTGCCCGTCAAGGAGCGGATGCTCGAGTGGTGGGGGCCGGTCATCCACGAGTACTACGCCGGAACCGAGGGCAACGGCTTCCTCTACGCCGGACCCGCCGACTGGCTGGCCCACCCGGGCACGGTCGGCCGCGCCCTGCTCGGCGTGGTGCACGTCTGCGACGAGGAGGGCAACGAGCTGGGGCCCGGCGAGCACGGCACCGTCTACTTCTCCGACGGCCCCCGCTTCGAGTACCACGGCGACCCCGACAAGACCCGCTCCGCGCAGGATCCCCAGGGCAGGGGCTGGACCACCCTCGGCGACATCGGCTACCTGGACACGGACGGCTTCCTCTACCTGACCGACCGCCGCTCCTACATGATCATCTCGGGCGGGGTGAACATCTACCCCCAGGAGGCCGAGAACGTACTGGCCCTCCACCCCAAGGTCGCCGACGTGGCCGTGTTCGGGATCCCGGACGAGGAGATGGGCGAGCAGGTCAAGGCCGTCGTCCAGCCCGCCGACGACGTCGCGGCGGGCCCGGCGCTGGAGGCCGAGCTGATCGAGTACTGCAGGGCACGGCTGGCGCACTACAAGTGCCCCAGGTCGATCGACTTCCGCGACGAGTTGCCGCGCCATCCCACCGGCAAGCTCTACAAGCGGCTGCTGCGCGCGGAATACCTTAAAGTTCCATGAGAGCCGGACCCGGCACCCCCGTCGCGACCTCGCCTGATAAGGCGTGCGTCAGGGGGTGCGCCACGCCCTGTTCGACGGCTTAAGCAGTGCTTACACCCTCATTGGCACCCTGGAAGTACGACGGCACGCCACAGTGGCGCGCCAGAGCGGCTTCTTGGGGATGGACATGAACACGAACGAGCCTCGTGAGCACGGCGAAGGCACTGTGGGTGGGGGTTGGACCCAGTTCGGTTCCAAGCCTCCGGTCGCCGGCGAGTTCCAGCACGGCGCGCCGTCGCCGGGTGGCGACACCACGATCATGCCGGTGCCTTCGGTACCGAAGCGGCAGTCGATGTTCACGGCCGGGCAGAAGGCCGTCGCCGGACTCGCCCTGGCGGCGACGGCGCTGGTCGGTGGCGTGGTGGGGGCCGCGACCGTCAGCGCCCTGGGCGGCGGGGGAACCACGAGCGTGGCGGCCGCGCCCAGCCCGGCCTTCAAGCCGGCGTCGAACGCCATGACCGTGGCCGACGTCGCCCAGAACGTGCAGCCGTCGGTCGTGATGATCCAGGGTCAGACCGGCGAGGGATCCGGCGTGGTGCTGTCGGAGGACGGCCTGATCCTCACCAACAACCACGTGGTGGTCGGCGCCGGCCAGGGCGGCGGGTCCATGACGGTGAAGTTCAGCGACGGCAGGACCGCCAAGGCGTCGGTCGTCGGCACCGACCCGGCCACCGACCTGGCCGTCATCAGGGCCACGGGCGTGTCGGGCCTGACCAAGGCCACCCTCGGCGACAGCGACGCGCTCAGGGTCGGCGACGCGGTGCTGGCCATCGGCAGCCCGCTCGGCCTGGACGGCTCGGTCACCGCGGGCATCGTCAGCGCGCTGGACCGCACGCTCACGGTCGGCGACCAGGATCGGCAGCAGCTGCCGCCCGGCTGGGGCAACCAGCGCGAGCAGTCGCAGTCCTCGACCACCACGATCGGCGGCGCCATCCAGACCGACGCCGCCATCAACCCCGGCAACTCCGGCGGCGCGCTGGTCAACGCGTCAGGCCAGCTGATCGGCATCAACACGGCGATCGCCACGGGCGGTGGCACCGGCAACATCGGCGTGGGCTTCGCCATCCCGATCAACACCGCCAAGCAGGTGGCCCAGCAGCTCATCGACAACGGCAAGGTGAGCCACGCCTACCTCGGCGTCAGCGTCACCGACGCCTCGGGTGACGTGCCGGGTGCTCTGGTACGGCAGGTGCAGGAGGGAAGCCCCGCCGCCAAGGCCGGGCTGAAGACGGGCGACCTGATCACGAAGATCGGCGAGACGCCGGTTGACGGGGGAGATACCGTAGTGGGACAGGTCAGAGGTTTCAAAGTGGGCCAGCAGGTCAAGATCAGCTACATGAGGGACGGAAAGACCCAGGAGGTCACCGTCACCCTCGCGGAGAAGACGGGCGAGTAGAACCCCCCTCGTGAAACGGAGGTGCCGTCGAGATCGCTGCGGACTCGGCGGCACCTCCCCCCATGCGGTTCAGCGGAACCTGCGGCCCTCGTCCCTGCGGTAGGCCCACACGGCGGCCGCCGCGCCCGCCACCGTCCAGACCACCAGCATGACCAGCGGCAGCGGCCGGGGCGGCACACCCGCCGTGGCGGCCCACACCAGCTCCATCGCGCCCCTGCTGGGCAGGTACGGCGCGACCGCCCCGATGAAGGCGGGCGGGTCGAGCGGGTTGCCGAACATCCCGCCGCCGATCGCGATCGGGAAGAACAGCACCTGCGAGACCGCGATGGCCGCCTTCGACGGCAGCGCGTAGCCGACGAGCAGCCCCAGCATCATGAACGGCAGCGCGCCCACGATCAACGCGCCCAGGCCGGACAGCAGCTGGAGCGGGGTGGCCGTGGCCTCGGTGAGGAAGGCGGCGACCAGCACCACGGGCACGACCGCGATCAGCATGATGGCCAGCGAGGTCAGCATCCGTCCCGCGAACCGGGGGAAGGGGCCCGCGGGCAGCGTGCGCACGTAGGGGTCCCAGGGCTTGCCGCGGTCGTCGGCCACGCCGATGGCCAGCCCCATCAGCGAGCTCGACATGACGGCGAACAGCGTCATCGACGCCGTGCCGACGGTGGCCATCAGCGGGTCGTCCCCGGTGAACGGCACGACGAAGGCCAGCATCGAGATGGTGGGGAAGAAGACGCTCGCCACGATCGCGATCGGGACTCTCAGCTGCTCCAGGAACTGGTAGCGGGTGTGCGTCCAGACCAGGCTAGACACCGGCGGCCTCCTTCGAGGTGATGGCGAGGAAGGCGTCCTCGAGCGTGGCCGGGCTGATCTCGAGCCCGGAGAAGGGGACGCCGCTGGCGACCAGGTCGAGCACCAGCCGGTCGGAGTCCGAGGTGAGCAGCTCGTGCCGGTCGCCCACCCGCTGGGCGTCGACCACGCCGGGCAGCGCGGGCAGCTCGGGGGCCGACAGCGACACCCTGCGCACCCCCACCATGCCGCGCACGGCCTGCATCGTGTCGTCGGCCAGCACCCTGCCCTTGCCGATCACCACGACGCGCTCGGCCAGCGCCTCCACCTCCTCCAGGTAGTGGCTGGTGAGCACGACGGTGCCGCCCTCCGCGTGGAAGGCCCTGATCCCCTCCCACAGCGACCTGCGGGCCTCCACGTCGAGGCCCGTGGTGGGCTCGTCGAGGAAGACGATGCGGGGGTTGCCGGCGAAGGCGAGCGCCACCGCGAGGCGGCGCTTCTGGCCGCCGGACAGGCCGCCGACCTGTCGCCGGGCGAGGTCGTCGAGGCCGAACCTGGCCAATAACTCCGGCGTGCCCGCCCGCTCGGGGAAGTGCGCCGAGACGAAGTCGACGATCTCGCCGACCCGCAGCGCCTCGGGCAGCCCCGTCTCCTGCGGCGTCACGCCCATGCGCTGCCGTACCCGGGGGTCGGAGGGGGCGCCGCCGAGCAGTTCGACCACGCCCTTGGTGGGTCTGCGCAGGCCGACGAAGAGGTTGACGAGCGTGGACTTGCCGGCCCCGTTCGGGCCGAGCAGGCCGACGAGCCGGCCTGCGGGGATCTCCAGGGACACGTCGTCGAGCGCGGTCACCTCGCCGTAGCGTCTGGTGACCCCGATGGTTCTGGCCAGGACGGTCATGCTTCTCCTCCGATCAGGGTGCGGATGGCGACGGTGTACTCCTCGAAGGCCAGCCGTCCGCGTCTGGTGAGCGCGACGTAGGTGACGGGCGTGCGGCCCTTGTGCGTCTTGGTGATCTCGACGTAGCCCGCGTCCTCGAGCTTGGTCAGATGCACCGACAGGTTGCCCGCCGTCATCGCGAGCAGGTCCTTCAGGCTCGGGAAGGCGATCTGGTCGCCTTCGGGAAGGGCGTTGAGCGTGGCCACCACGCGTAGCCGGGCCTGCGCGTGGATGACGGGATCGAGTTCGGGCAGCGTCACCGGCGCCGCCTGAGCACGATCCCGGTGACCAGGAACGCGCCGCCGACCAGCAGCGAGATCAGCAGGGCGTGCCAGCCGGGCCCGAGGGCGGCGCCGGCCGCGTCGACGACCGCGGTCCAGACGCCCAGGAAGAACATCGGCCACTCGCGCCAGACGGCGCCGCCGGCCATGTAGAGGGTGGCGACCACCAGCATCGAGACCGCGGCGTAGAGCAGGCTGACCTCGTCGCGCGGGATCATCGGGGCGAAACGGCTGAGGATCAGGCCCATCGCCATCATCGCGACGAACCACGCGTAGCCGTACATCATCCCGCGCTGGGTGGTCACGCCGCGGGTCTTCAGGCCGGAGGCGCGGGCACACCAGAACAGGAACGCTCCGGCCAGCAGTTGCCCGCCCATCAGCACCGCCAGTGCGAGCTGCCAGGAGATCGGGGCGAGCGGGCGGCCGTCGAGACCGTGGGCCAGGAAGAAGGCGCCGAAGCCGGCCATCCAGGCCACGCCCCAGGGGGCGTAGAGGAGGAGCGGGTCGGGCTGCAGCCTGCGCGTGGCCGCCGCGCTCTGCTCCTCGATGAGCCGCATCATCTCGGCGGGGCTCAGGTCCTCGTCGTCCACATCATTCCAAACCAGTCGAAACCATCAACTGGTTTGCAGCATAAACCTGATTGCGCCACAAACGGAAGCGTGGCCCTCACCTCGGAAGGGTGGGGCCGTTCCATGAACGAAGGAGCGGCCCCTCCCCGGAGGGAGAGGCCGCTCGGTTCCACGATGTCCGGCTAGCTGCCGCCGCCGGGCAGCGACAGGCCGATGACCAGCGGGTCGTGGTCGGAAGAGCGGAAGGCGTCGGGCTGGTAGAGGCCCGGCGGGTTGAACTCGGTGTTGTAGTCGAGGATCCGCGGCTCGTCGGAGTTGACGTGCCAGATCGTCGCGCCCGTCACCCGCTTGAGCAGCTGCTTGCCGACCAGCGCGTGGTCGAGCTCACCGGCCAGCCCGTTGAACAGGTAGCTGTAGCGGAACGGCGCCGGCACGAACCGCTTGGTCACGCTCGTCAGCCCGCCGGCCTCCAGCGTGTCGATCGGGTCCTCCTCGCCGTAGGCGTTGAGGTCGCCCAGCACCAGCGGGTTGGGCAGGTCGAGCGAGGAGAGCAGCCCCAGCACCGCCTCGGCCTGCTTGATCCGCAGCGGGTTCCAGCAGCCCTGGCCGTCGCCCTGGTCGCTGTCCGGACCGCTCGGCGGGCAGGAGCCCTTCGACTTGAGGTGGTTGACGACCATGGTGAACGGCTGGCCGCCCCCGGCGCGGCGGAAGGTCTGGATCAGCGGCGGCCTGCTGAAGACGGGATCCTGCGACGACAGCGCCGCCCCGACGGGCGCCACGCGCGCCGGCTTGTAGATCATCGCCACGTGGATCAGGTCCGTCCCGGGGAACGGGTGCGCGAGCGCGGCGTAGGTGCCGGCGCCCACCTTGGCGTTCAGCGCGTCGACCAGCGCCTGCAGGGCCGTCTGGCCGTTGTTCTCGACCTCCATGAGGCCGACCACGTCGGCGTCGAGGCCCTGGAGCGTGGCCACCAGCTTGTCGAGCTGGCGCTTCTGCTCCTCGGCGGTGGTCGCGCCGCGCGAGCCCAGCGTGGTGAACCAGTTCAGCGTGTTGAGGCTGGCCACCTTGACGTTGCCGCCGACCGGCAGCGGCTTGGGCAGGCGCGGGTTGGTCCGCAGGAAGCTGATCGGCTTGGTGGGCTGGAGACGGTAGGAGCCGAACCCGTAGCCGAGCACGCCGGTCACGCCGATCGCGGTGTCACCGGTGCGCACCACGCGCGGGCTGGTGTAGGGGATCGTGGCCGGGTTCTCCCGGGAGGAGCCGTCGTCGATGAGCAGCGTACGGCGGGCGTCGAGCGCCGCGTCCACGCCGGCCCGGTCGGTCGGCTGGTACAGGCGTCCCTCGGAGGAGACGGTGACCTCGCCGAAGCGGCCGAGGTTGTAGTGCTCGGAGACGGTCAGCGGCTCGGGGAAGGTGACGAGCATGTTCTCGACCGGCTCGAAGGTGGCGCCCTCGGCCCTCGGCAGCCGGTACTGCTGCGCGGGAAGCGTCCCGGTGCCGCACACGTCGACCGCGGTGACGGGCGACAGCTCGGTCCACCCGTTGAACTCGGTCACCTTGCCGGTGACGAGCACCTTGTCGCCGACCTTGACGTCCTTGACCGTGTCGCGGGCGAAGGCGAACAGGCCCTCGGAGGTCTTCGGATCGTCGTCAGGCGTGGGGTCCTGCAGGAAGAAGCCGCTCAGCTCGGTGGACTTCTGGAAGTCGCCGGTCACGACGCCTTCGACCCGCACGGTCTGTCCCGCCAGGGGGCTGGCGTCGCCCGCGCCCTGGACGGCGGCGATCTGGTGGGTCGCGGCCGTGTCGCAGGGCGCGACCGTGGGAGAGGGCGTCGGGGTGGGTGTGGGCGTCGGGGTCGGCGACGGCGTGGGCTCCTGGCCGCCGTCGCAGGGCGCGGCCGCCGTCGCGGTGTTGCGCGGGGCGGGTGCGCCGGCCTCCAGGTCCGCGGCGTTGTCGTCGGTGTCGGCGCAGCCGTGCGTCTTGCGGAGGGCGGCGGTGGTGTTCGTCAGGCCGGGCGCGGCGGCCGTGCCCTCGAAGAAGTTCGCGTTGCCGAAGCCGACCAGGTCGGCGATCTGCGCGGTCTGCTCGGCCGTGCACGCGGTGGGGGTGCCGTTGCAGGCCAGGCCCGTGGCCGAGCGGACCAGCGCGACCTTGCCGGCGCCGGAGCCGACGTTGATGGTGGCGGTGGCGTCGGGGGTGGGCAGTGCCGCCCCCGGGTTGCTGCCGGCGGCGAGCTGCACGAGGTAGTACCGGCCAGGGCCCAGCGTGCCCGACAGCGGGGCCACGTTGGCGGCGAAGTGGCCGGAGCCGGTGGCGCTGGTGTACTGCACCGACCAGCCGTCGAGGGCCACGGGCGCGGAGCTTCTGTTGAACAGCTCCACGAAGTCGTTGGCCAGCGTCGCTCCTGAGTTGCCCCCGCCACCGTAGACCTGGCTGATGACGACGGGGCCGGGCGCCGCGGACGCGGGGGCGATCGAGAGGGTCGCCACGCCCGCGGCGGCGACACCGAGGGCGACAAGGGCGGATAAGGCTCGCATGACCCGCACTTTAGATGGAGAAAACGTAACGTACCGCCACCAAACGATGAAATCATCGACCCTTGCCAGACGGTGCCTGGCGCCATGTCGTCTCATGACCTAGCAACCCGGGTATGACCACGCCATGGACTGGGTCACGTGTTCCCGCTCCCCGTCGTGCACGGGAGTCGCGCGCCAGCCGTACGGCAGCTGCTTGGCCCACCTGTCGCCCGAGCAGCTGGCCGACGCCCTCGCAGCCATCCGCCCAGGAGGGCTGCTCGACCTGCGAGGCACCACGATCGACGGCGAGCTGCTGGCCAAGGTGCTCGCCGCCGCCGGGGGAAGGCCCGGCAGGGCTCGCATGGACCTGGCCCGCTTCACCGGCGAGGCGCGCTTCGCCGAGGTGAGCTTCCAGGGCGACGTGTCCCTGGACGGCGCCAGGTTCGACCGGCTCGCCTCCTTCTTCAACGCCGCCTTCGCCGGCAACGTGTCGTTCACCGGGGCACGGTTCGCCCGCCGCCTGACCTTCCACGGTGCCCGGGTGCGCGGTCACGCCGGGTTCGACCGGTCGGTGGTGGCCGGCGACGCCCTGTTCGGCCAGGCGGTGTTCGCGCGCGGGCTGTCGGCCGAGCGCGCCAGGTTCGACGGGTTCGCCACCTTCGACGGGGCCGAGTTCGGCGAGCGGGCCACCTTCAGGGGCGCCAGGTTCGGCCGCACGCTGTCGTTCAGGAAGGTGCGCGGGCGGGCGGGGTTCGAGTCGGTCCACTTCGCCTCCGGCGCCTACCTGTCGGCGACCGGGCGGCTGGCCGCGACCGGGGCGCGCGTGGACGGCGCGCTCGACCTGGCCGTCCACGACTGCTCGGTCGACCTGCGCAAGGTCGAGGTCAGGGGGACGACCGCGGTCCGGCTGTCGCGCGCCCACGCCGATCTGGAGGCGGCGGTCCTGCGGGGGCCGGCGACGGTGAGCGGGCGGGGCTTCTGCACGATCAGCTCGCTGCGGGGGGCGGTCGCGCCCGATCTGTCGCTGTTCGAGCTCGACCTGTCGAGCTGCCGCTTCGCGGGCCTCGCGCACCCTTCGGGGCTGCGGCTGACGGGCTGCACCTTCGCCTTCACCCCCCGCGGGGTGCGCTTCAGCCTGCGCTGGCCGCCGCTGCGCTGGTTCTCCAGGCGCAGGGCGCTGGCCGACGAGCACGGCTGGCGTGGCTGGTCCCAGGACCCCGGCGACCCGCCGACACCCGACGGCCTGGCCACCCTGTACGACGAGCTGCGCCACTCGCCCGACGACCACGGCACCGCCGCCGACTTCGCCTTCGGCGCGATGGAGATGCGCCGGCACGCCAACCGCCGCTGGTGGCTGTCGATGTACTGGCTGCTGTGCGGCTACGGCCTGCGCACCGGCCGGGCGGTGGCCTGGAGCGCCCTGCTGCTGGCGGTGACGGCGGGCGCGGTGCTGTGGTCCAGCACCTCCCACGCCGCCAGGCGCGCCTCCACGCCGCGCCCCGCCGTCCCCGCGCCATCCGTGCACCACTGACCAGGAGCGGGGGAATCAGGGCTTTCCCCGATGACGGCCCTGCGCGCTCCTTCGTAGACTGGAGACCGTGCTCATCGACGACTACGTGGCCGCGCTGCACCGGGCCCTCGCCGGCCCCTCCGGAGCCAAGCGCGACCTGGTCCTCGAGGCGCGCGACAGCCTTGTCGACACCGCCGAGGCCTACGAGGCCGGTGGGCTGGCCCGGCCGGAGGCCGAGCGGCTGGCGGTGGCCGAGTTCGGCGAGCTGCGGGAGGTGGCGCCCGGCTACCAGCGGGAGCTGACCGCGACGGCCGGGCGCAGGCTCGGCGCGCTGCTGTTCGTCAGCGTGCCGCTGACCACGCTGATGTGGAGCCTGGTCTGGGCGTTCTTCCCGGTGCACGCCGCCGACTGGGCCAACCGGCCCGCGTGGTTCCTGACCGTGGCCCGGACACTCGACGTCTTCCACCTGGCCACCGGCGTGCTCGGCGGGCTGGCGCTGCTCGCGCTGACCCGGGGCGCGCGCTGGGTCCGCGGGCCCGAGCGGGTGACCAGGATCCTCGCGCTGTGGGTGTGGGCGATGCTGCCCGTCACGCTGCTGCTGAGCGCCGCCCTGCAGTACGGCTCGCGCGGCCCGGCCGGGTTCTCCGCCTTCCTGCCCGGCGTGATCCTGTCGCTGACCACGCCGGTCCTGAACGGCCTGCAGCTCTACGGCGCGGCCCACTGCCTGCGCCTCACCCGCCGGACCCGCCCGGCCTGACGCCTGCCTACCCGGCGGCCTCGGGCCGCCTGGCGTCCGGCTCGAGCACGCTGCCGATCACGCCGGTGAACTCCCGCCATGCCGACCGCTCGCCCGCCAGCTGCCTGGTGCCCGAGGAGGTCAGCCGGTAGGTGCGCCGCTTGCGCCCGCCGACCGTCGCCCACTCGCTGACCAGGTAGCCGACGCGCTCCAGCCGGCGCAGCGCGGGATAGACGGTGCCCGTCGGCACGGTCAGCGCCCCGCCGCTGCGCGCGGTCAACGCCTCGATGATGGCGTAGCCGTGCAGCGGTTCGTCCTCCAGCACGGAGAGCAGCAGGGCGTCCATGTGCCCGCGAAGCGCGTCGGGATTCACATCGCCCATCCTAGGTCCGCGTGCTCCATGTAGACAGTCTACATGTAGGCTCTCTATATGTAGGCAGACACAATGCTCGGAGATGATGCTATGGACGTCCTCGACCTGGCCCGGCTGCAGTTCGCGCTGACCGGCAGCCTGCACTTCCTCTTCGTGGTGCTCACGCTGGGCCTGGCCCCCCTCGTGGCGATCATGCACACGCGCTGGGTGCGCTCGGGCAACCCCCTGCACGAGCACATGACCCGCTTCTGGGGCCAGATCTACGTGATCAACTACGCGCTCGGCATCGTCACCGGCCTGGTGATGGAGTTCCAGTTCGGGCTGAGCTGGAGCGGCCTTTCGCACTACGCGGGCGACGTCTTCGGCGCGCCGCTGGCCATGGAGACGCTGATCGCCTTCTTCCTGGAGTCGACCTTCCTGGGTCTGTGGATCTTCGGCTGGCACCGGCTGCGCAAGGGCCTGCACCTGGCCTGCATCTGGATCGTCACCCTGACCGCCTACGGCAGCGCCTTCTTCATCATGGTCGCCAACTCCTTCCTGCAGAACCCGGCCGGCGCCGTGGCCGACGGCGACCGCCTGCGGCTGGCCGACTTCGGCGCGCTGCTGACGAACAAGATGCTGGTCCTGTCCTTCCCGCACGTCATCGGGGCGGGCCTGACGGCGGGCGGGTTCGTGGTGATGGGCGCCAGCGCCTACCAGCTGTTCCGCCGTACCGGCCACGCGGAGTTCTTCACCAGGTCCCTGCGCACGGGCGTCGTGGTGGCGGCCATCGGGGTCCTGGTGGCCGTCGGCACCGGCTACGCGCAGTTCGGCGTCGTCCAGGACGGCAAGTTCCAGGGCAACACCGGCGCGGCGGTGGGGCTGGGCTTCATGACGCTGATCGGCGAGCTGCTGCAGCTGGTCGTGCCGTTCCTGCTGTTGCCCGCCATCTACTGGCTGCCGCGCTGGCGGTGGACCCACCCGATCCTGATGATCATGACGCCGCTGCCGTTCCTGGCGGCCGTCTTCGGCTGGATGGCCAGGGAGATCGGCCGCCAGCCCTGGATGATCTGGGAGCGCCTCAGCGTCGCCGACGCCCTGTCTCCTGGCCTGACCCCGGGCATGGTCACCGCGTCGCTGATCGGCTTCACCGCCGTCCTCGGCCTGCTCGCGGTCGTCGACTACGTCCTGATCGCCCGCGTCGTCCGGCGCGGGCCCGGCGACCTGGCGCTCGGCGCCTGGCCCGCCACCACCGCTGCCGCGCCCGTCCGCCTGGAGGTCTGACATGGACGTCGTCTGGCTCGTCGTCTTCGCCGCGCTGCTCGTGGGCTACTTCGCCCTGGAGGGCTTCGACCTCGGAGCGGGACTGCTGCTGGTGGGCCGCTCCCAGGAACGCAGGGACCGCACGGTCGCCGCCATGGCGCCGTTCGTGCTGGCCAACGAGGTGTGGCTGGTGGCGGTCGCGGGTGTCCTGTTCGGCGCCTTCCCGCTGCTGGAAGGGGAGGTGATCTTCGCCCTCTACCCCTTCGTCGTGGCCATGCTGCTGGGCTGGGTCCTGCGCGACGCGGGTCTGTGGTTCCGCCGCAGGATCGAGGGCCGGGCATGGCGCGCCTGGTGGGACCTGATGATCTGGCTGGGCTCGCTGGTGCTGGCCGCCGGCTGGGGGATGGCCATCGGCCGGCTCGCCGGCCTGCCGTGGATCGCGGGGCTCGGCCTCGGGGCGCTCACCACCGCGCTGTTCGCCTTCCACGGCAGGACCTTCCTGGCGTGGCGGGAGTCCAGGGGGACGGGTCGCGGCCTGGCGCTGTCGGCGCTGGCCGCCGCCGCGCCCGTCGTCGTGCTCCTGGCGGCCGCCGCCCCCCACCTGCTGGACAACGCGGCGCCCGCCGCGACACTGAATGTGCTCAGTCTCATGCTGGTCCCGTTCGCGCCGGTCATGGTCGGCGCGCAAGTATGGGTGTGGCGCACCTTCCGGCCAGTCAAGGGCGTCGACCGCATTCCGTCGTTCTTCTAGAGGACCCGTTGCACAAGGACCTACTGCGGCTCATGCGAGCCGAGCGCGCGGTGCGCACGCACCTGACCGTCACCATGGCCGCCGCCGTGCTCGCGGGTCTGCTCGTCCTGGTCCAGGCCGAACTGCTGGCCGGGGTGCTGTCCGGCAGGTTCACCGCCGTGGCGTTGCTGGGGCTGGCGGCGGTGGTGGGGCTGCGCGGCCTGCTGGGCTGGACGCAGGGCATCTTCGCGGCGCGGACGGCCACGGGAGTGAAGTCCGCGCTGCGCCACCGGCTGCTGGCCAGGCTCCAGGAGCTCGGCCCCGCCCGCCTGACCGGCCACCGCTCGGGTGAGCTGGTCACGCTCACCGGGCGCGGACTCGACGCGCTCGACCCCTACCTGACCGGCTACCTGCCCGCCATGGCGGTCGCGGGCGTGGTGCCCGTCGCCGTCCTCATCAGGCTCTTCGCCGCCGACCTCGCCAGCGCGATCATCGTGCTGATCACGCTGCCGCTCATCCCGATCTTCGGAGCGCTGGTCGGCATGCACACCAAGGCCGTCACCGAGCGGCAGTGGCGGGCGCTGTCCAGGCTCGGCGGCCACTTCCTCGACGTGGTGCGCGGCCTGCCCACCCTGCGCGCCTTCGGCAGGGCCCGCCACCAGGCAGGCGTCATCCGGCAGGTGGCCGACGCGCACCGGTCGGCGACCATGCGGACGCTGCGGGTGGCCTTCCTGTCGTCGCTGGTGCTCGAGCTGTGCGCCTCGCTCTCGCTGGCGCTGGTCGCGGTGCCGATCGGGCTGCGCCTGCTCGGCGGCTCCCTCGACCTGACGACGGCGCTGCTGGTGCTGCTGCTGGCGCCGGAGGCGTACCTGCCGCTGCGGATGATGGGGACGCGCTTCCACGCCTCGATGGAGGGAGTCGCGGCGGCCGACGCCGCCTTCGCCGTCCTGGACGACAGCGCCGACCAGGCGGCACCCGCGTCGCCGGCGGCCTCCGCCGCCGCGCGGACCGGTGGCGAGCCTCCGGAGATCCGCCTGGAGAACGTCACCGTCCGCTATCCCGGCCGCGACGACCCCGCGCTGGAGGACGTCTCCCTCGTCATCACCCCCGGCGAGCGTGTGGCGCTGGTCGGCGAGAGCGGCGGCGGCAAGAGCACGCTGCTCCACCTCCTGCTCGGCTTCGTCCGCCCCACCGCGGGCCGCGTGCTCGTCGACGGGACCGACCTGCGCGATCTCGACCTGGCCGCGTGGCGCGACCGGCTGGCGTTCGTGCCCCAGCGGCCGCACCTGTTCGCCACCTCCGTCGCCGACAACATCCGCCTGGGCGCCCCCTCGGCCACCCCCGACCAGGTACGGCAGGCCGCCAGGGCCGCGCACGCCGACGAGTTCGTCAGCGCCCTGCCCGCCGGCTACGACACGCAGGTCGGTGAGCGCGGCGCGAACCTGTCCGCGGGCCAGCGGCAGCGGCTCGCCCTCGCCCGCGCGTTCTGCCGTCCGCGGACCGCGGTGCTGCTGCTCGACGAGCCCACCGCCCGGCTGGACGGGCGCAGCGAGGCCGCCGTGGTGGCCGCCACCGCCGAGCTGAGCGAGCAACGCACCGCCGTGATCGTCGCCCACCGCCCTGCGATGATCGAGCTGGCCGACCGGGTGATCCGCATCCAGGAGGGCCGCGTCGTCTCCGACACCGCGGCCCCTCGGCCGCCCGCCGCCGTCGGTGCGCCCGCCCTCTCCCGTGCCCCGGTTCCCTCCGCCACGGCCGCCTCCGCCCGCGCGGCGCGGGATCCGGGCGGGCGCCGTCCACCCGAGGGCGGCACGAGGGACGACAGGACGGCACAGGCGGGAGACGAGCGATGACCACCACGCGGCAGCGGGACCCGCGGGCCGCCGCACCCGGCGAGGGCGGGCGGATGGGCCCCCGCCTGCTCTGGGCCGTGCTCGCCGGCGCGGCCGCCGAGCTGGCCGGCATCGGGCTGACCGCCTCGGCCGCCTGGATGATCACCAGGGCCGCCGAGCAGCCGCCGCTGGCCGCGCTGAGCGTGGCGATCGTGGCGGTAAGGGCCTTCGCCACCAGCAAGGGCGTCTTCCGCTACGCCGAGCGCCTCACCGGGCACGACGTCGCGCTGCGCGCCCAGGCCGCCACGCGCGAACGCCTCTACCAGTCGCTCATCCCGCCCAAGCGGCCGGCGCACGGCGGCGCCGACCTGCTCAGCCGGATGGTCGACGACACCGACGCCGTGCAGGACCTGCTGGTGCGCTGCCTGCTGCCCGCGACGGCCGCGCTCATCACCGCGCTGGCCGCCTTCGCCATCGCGCTCGCCGTCCACCCGGCCGCCGCGCTGGTGCTGCTGGCGGGGCTGGCGGTCGCCGGCGTGCTGCTTCCCGCGGCGACGGTCGCGGCCGCCCGCCGCTGGTCGGCGCGCATCGCTCCGGCGAGGGCCACGCTCGCCGCCCGGGTGGCCGACCTGGTGCACGGCTCGGCCGACCTGGCCGCCTACGGCGCCGAGGACCGGGCCCTGGCCGACGCCGGGGCCGCCGACGCCGACCTGTCCACGCTCGAACGCCGCCAGGCCCGCGTCCACGCGGCGGCGCTGGCCGTCGGCGTGCTGGTACAGGGGCTGACGGTGGCCGCCATCGTGCTGCTGGCCCAGAACACGGGGGCCGACACCGTCGCGACAGCCGTCCTGGCGCTGACGGCGCTGGTCTCCTTCGAACCGGTGCTGCCGCTGGCCGCCGCGGGGGAGAGGTACGCCGGGATCGCGGCCGCGCTGCGCCGGTTGAAGGAGGTCGAGGCGGTTCCGGCCGCCGTCACCGAGCCCGCGGCGCCCGCTCCCGTGCCGGACGGGCCGCTGACGGTCGAGATCGACGACCTGGTCGTCCGGCACGCCCGCCCCGCGCCGCAGGCGGCAGGGGCGCCGGCGCACCCGGCCGACGCCGAGGCTCACGCGGCCGGGCGCGGCGCCGGCTCGGCGAACGGGGCGGCGGCGGTCGACGGGGTGAGCCTGACGCTGACGCCGGGCAGGCGGGTCGCCCTCGTCGGCCCCAGCGGCGCCGGCAAGAGCACCCTGCTCGCCGCGCTGATGCGCCTGGTCGAGCCCGAGTCGGGGGCGATCAGGGTCAACGGGGTCGACATCACCGCCCTCGACTCCGACGACGTCAGGACGCTGATGACCGGGCTCACCCAGGACCCCTACATCTTCCAGACCACGCTGCGCGACAACCTCCGGCTAGCGGGGCCCGGCAGCAGCGAGGAGGAGCGGGAGCGGGCCGTCCGCAGGGCCAGGCTGGAGCGCTGGGTGGCGCGCGTCGGCTGGGACGCCGAGCTCGGCGAGGACGGCAGGACCGTCTCGGGCGGCCAGCTGCAGCGCCTGGCCCTGGCCAGGGCCCTGCTGTACGATCCGCCCGTGCTGCTCCTGGACGAGCCGGCCGAGGCGCTCGACGAGGTGACCGCCGACGAGCTGATGCGCGATCTGCTCGACGTGACGCACGGCCGTACGACGCTGCTGGTCACCCACCGGCTCAAGGGGCTGGAACAGGTGGACGAGATCGTGGTGCTGGAGCAGGGCAGGATCGTCCAGCGGGGTCACCACGACGACCTCGTCCGCGAACCGGGCTACTACCGGGACCTGTGGCAGTCGGAGGCGCTGATCTCGGGATGATCTCAACTCTGTGTTGAAATCCGGGCATTTCTTGCGAATGTGAGTTTCGTCCCGCGAATGTTCTCCCGAACGGATGCGAGGGGGAAGCCGGATGCGCGGCCGGACGGCATGGGTGCTCAAGCGTGCGGTCAGCGAGCCCCTGCTCCCACTGACGGCGTTCGCGGCCATCCTGCTGGCCACGACGACGCTGGTGGCGCTGTCGATCTCCATCTCCGCGGTGGTCGACGTCGGCGTCCGATGGAGCGTGACAATGGCCGACCGGGCCGGCACCTCGGCGGAGGTCACCCAGTGGATCAGGCGCGCGAGCTTCCCCCAGGCCGACGCCGCCGTGCGCGCCCAGGCGGCGGAGTCCTTCCCCCGGTTCGCCCCGCAAGTGGTCTCGTCCATCACCTCCGGCCCGTACGAGCGGGAGGACGGCGAGCGGCTGGCGTTCGGCACCCGCTCCGACCTCGAGAGCGTCGCCACGCTGGTGGACGGCGCGTGGGCCGCACCGGGTGAGCCGCTGCGGGCGACGCTCTCCCGGGAGACGGCACAGCGGCTGGGCGTCGAGGCGGGCCAGGAGCTGACGCTACGGCGCCGCGAGACGGACCCGCCGCTGAAGGTACTGGTCACCGGCGTGTTCACCGTACGGGGCGAGCCGTATCCCCGCCTCGGCGAGGCCCTCATGGTCCCCCGCACGACGTTCCTGGACCGGTTCGCCGACCAGGTGCTCGGCTACTGGCACGTCACGCCCGACCTGACCGGGGTCTCCACCGCCGATCTGGGCCCGCTCGCGGCGGCGGCCGCGCGGCTGCCCGACCGGCTCAAGGCCAGGCCCGCGTGCGCCGACTGCACGGTGCGCGAGGAACTGTCGGGCTACCTCGCCCAGCTCGACCGCAGCGCCCTGGTCGGCCAGTCGACGATGCTGGTGCCGGTGCTGCAGCTGCTGATCCTGGCGGGGTACTCGCTGATGCTCACCGCCAGGATGCTGGCCGAGCGCCGCCGCATGGAGGTGGCGCTGCTGCGCGCCCGCGGCGCGGGCATGGGCGGGCTGATGGCGCTGAGCCTGACCGAGGCGCTGCTCATCGCGCTGCCGAGCGTGGTGGTCGCCCCCTTCGCCGCGCCCCACGTGCTCAACGGCGTCAGCGGACTGCTGTGGGCCCAGGCGGGCGCCGTCCGGGTGCCGGCGGCGCCCGAACCCGGCACGTTCGCGATCGCGGCGGCCGCGGCGCTGGCCGGAGCGGCGCTGCTGGCGGCCGCGGCGGTGCGCAGCGCCCGCCGTACCTACGTCGAGGAGCAGGCGGCGCGCGGGCGCGGCGAGCGCAGGGGCGTGCTGGCCAGGGCGGGCGGCGACGTCGCCCTGCTCGTGGTGGCGGGCCTGGCCGTCTGGCAGCTGACCAGGTACGGCTCGCCCGTCACCGCCACGGCTCAGGGCGCGCTCGGGATCGACCCGATGCTCGTCACCGGGCCCGCGCTGGCGCTGCTGAGCGGCGGCATGCTCGGCATGCGCCTGGTGCCGTGGACCTCCAGGCTCGTCGCGGCGTTCACCGCGCGGCGCGCCACGCTGGCCCCCGCCCTCGGCGCCTGGCAGGTCAGCCGCCGCCCCCTGCGCTACGCCGGCCCCGCCCTGCTGCTGACCATGGCCGTGGCCATCGGGGTGCTGTCGATCATCACCACGACCACGTGGGAGTCGTCGCAACGCGACCAGGCCGCCCACCGGGTGGGCGCCGACCTGCGGATCTCCCCGGCCGCAGGGCAGGGCGAGGTGGGCGGGCCCGGCGCGGGCAGGCTGTACGCCGCACTGCCCGGCGTGCGCGCCGTCAGCCCGGCCGTCCGCGACTCGGTGGCGATCGGCTCAGGCTCGGCCGAGCTGCTCGCGCTCGACGCCGACCGGCTCGACCGCGTCATGAACCTGCGCGCGGACCTGTCGGCCACCTCGCTGACCGACATCGCCAAGGCACTCAGGGCCGGGCGGCCCGCGCTCGGTTCGGTGCCGATCCCCGGCACGCCGGCCGAGCTGTCCGTGCTCGTCCGCACCGAGGCGCCCGCCCCGCTGGAGGCCGAGATCCTGGTCAGTGACGCCGACGGCGTCCGCTGGCGGCTGGAGCTGGCCGACAGGGGAACGGGCGGCGAGCGGACGCTGGTGGCCGACCTGGCCGCGCTCGCGGGCCGCTCGGGCAGGATCGCCTACCCGCTGGCCCTGCGCGGATTCGCCTTCGGCCGGACGCCCGCCCCCGTCGTGGTCGCCGCCCTCCGCGCGGGCCAGGCCGACGTCCGGCTGCCCGGCGACCTGGCCTGGTCCGGGTTCGAGCAGGTCGGCCGGGTCCAGGGCGGCGGCGTCGGCGAGGGGAGCGCCAAGCCGGTCCGCGCCGAGCAGGGGACGCTGTTCGGACTCGACGCCGTGCCGGAACGCGGCAGGGCGGTGGTGCTGGCCGTACCGCGTGACCTGCCGCCGGAGCGGGTCTTCGGCGCCACCGTCGGCGGCAGGGCCACGCTGCCCCAGCCGCTGCCCGTCGTCGTCACCGACGAGCTGGCGGCAGAGGAGAAGCTGGCGCCCGGCATGCGGCTGTTCCTGCCGTTCGACGCCACCACCTCGGGGCTCGTCGTGGTGGCCGTCGTCGACAGCCTGCCCGGCATGACCGTCGGCCAGGCGGGAGTCCTCGTGGACCTGCCCACGCTCGCCGACAGGAACCTGCTCACCGTCACCGCCCCGCCCAGGGTCACCGAGTGGTGGGCGGCGACCCGCGACGGCGATCCCAGCGCCGCCGTCGCGGCGTTGGCCGCCCACCCCGGCTGGAGCTCCCACGTCGTCGACAGGCAGGCGGTCTTCGCCGAGTTGCGCGACGATCCGCTGGCGGGCGGCCTGCAGGGGGCCCTGCTGATCGGTTTCGGCGCCGCGGTGATCTTCGCGGGGCTCGGCTTCGCGGTCAGCGCGGCCGTCGCCGCCCGCGAACGCGCGGCCGAGCTCGGACTGCTGCACGCGCTCGGGGTCAGCTTCCGCCAGGTGCTCGGGCTGCTGGCCGTCGAGCAGACGTTCCTGATCGGGCTCGGCCTGGCGGGCGGCACCCTGCTGGCCGGTGGCACGGCGGCCGTCGTGGTGCCGCACCTGGTGCTGTCCGGGCAGGTCACGGCGGTGACCCCGCCGGTACGGCTGGACATCCCGTGGGCGGCCACCGCGCTCCTGCTCGCGGTCATCGCAGCGGCGCTGTTCGCGATCGTGGCCGCGCTCGCCGGCTCGCTGCGCCGCCGTGGCCTGGTGCGGGCCCGGCACGTCGGGGAGGACGCATGACCGTCATCGGGCTGGCGGCGCGCCTGGCGCTGCTGCACCGGGGGATCGCCGCGCTGCTCGGCGCGCTGGTGCTCAGCATGACGCTGCTGGGCGGCGCGCTGCCCAGGGTGTTCGAGGCCTCCTACGAGCGCTCGCTGCACCAGGCCGTCGGCCAGACCAGACCCGAGCTGCTGGAGATCGGCGTCGACGCGCAGTCGGTCGCGCTCGGCGGACGGCCCGCCGACGCGGCGGCGCTGGCCGCGCGTACGGACGCCCTCCGCAAGGCCATGCCGCCCGCGCTCGCCTCGCTCGTCGGCGAGGTCACCTACGGCGTGAGCACCAACCGGCTCAGGCTCGCCGGCCACGCCGGGCACGAGCCACGCGCCGACAACTTCGTCGACCTGGCGTGGAACAGCGGCGCCGCCCAGCGGGTCCGCTACGTCAAGGGCGTCCCGCCGTCGAAGGTGGCCACCGGGCCCAACCCGCTGACCGCCGGCTCGACGCCCAACCCGCGCCAGGACCCGGCCGTGGCTGTCATGCTGGACCGGCCCCGGGTCACCACCGTCGAGGTCGGCCTGCCCAAGGACGTCACCGAACTGATGGGCCTCGACGTCGGCTCTCTGATCGTCTCGGCGGGAGAGGTCCTCATCGAGGTCACCGGGCTGTACGAGCCGATCGACCCGGCCGACCCGTTCTGGTCGGCGTTCCCCTCGATGGGCCGCGTCTACATCCCCAACCCCGGCGCCAACGCGGCCTCCTTCGTCGTCACGGGCCTGGCCGACCGGCAGGTGGTCGCGGTGCTCAGCCAGGTCAGGGAGCGGATGAACTACCGCTGGGCGTTCCCGGCGCGGCCGTCGGCCTTCACCATCGAGGGCGCTCCGCTGATCAGGCCCGGCCTCGACGCCTTCACGGCGGCCGCCCGCCGTATGTCGACGCCGGTCATGCCGTACCGGGTGAACAGCCGGTTGCCCCAGGTGACCGACGAGTTCCTCGGCAAGCTCGGTACCACCCAGACCCTCATGGGGCTGCAGCTCGTGGGGCTGTTCGCGGTCGCCTTCGGGGTGGTGGCGCTGGTGCTCGGCCTGCTGCTCGACCGCGTCGCCGCCGGCCTGGTGGCCGCCAGGGCCAGGGCCGCCTCGGCGGCCCAGTTCACGGCCATCGGCGCGACGGTGATCCTGCTGGCCGTCGTCCCCGGCGCGCTCCTCGGCTTCGGGCTGTCGCGGCTGGTGCCGGGCCTGGACAGCGCGATGTCCCTGCTGCCGGCGCCGCTGCTGGCGCTGGCCGCCGTCCTGTACGGCACCGGCCGCCTGCTGCTGGCCCACCGCGGCCCGCTCACCGAGCACCGCGCCGACCTCGTCGCCAGGCCGTTCACGCCGCGCAGGCTCGTCGTCGACGCCCTCGTCGTCGTCCTGGCCGCGGCGGCCGGCTACCTGGCGATCAGCCGGGGCGTGACGGCCGCCCGGCCAGGCGCGGGCGGCGACCCGCTCCTGGTGGCCGCGCCTACCGCGGTCGCGGTCGCCTGCGCGCTCGTCCTGCTGTGGGGTTACCCGTTCCTGCTGCGCCTGCTGTCCATGGCCGCCGCCAGGAGCAGGCGCGCGGTGCTGTTCCTGGCGGTCGCCGCGGCCGCCCGGTCCAGGACCGCCGCCACGCTGCCCGCGCTGATCCTGGTGCCCGCGCTCACCATGTCGGTCTACGGCGCGCTCACCCTGGACGCGCTGGCCGCGGGGCAGAGCGCCGCGGCCTGGCAGCGGACTGGCGCCGACGCCAAGGTGTCGGTCGGCGACGGCACCATCACGCCCCGGCAGGTCGAGCAGGTGCGCAGGCTGCCGGGCGTGCGTGAGGTCATCCCCGTCGAGCTGCGCGCGGGGCGCCTGTCCGGCGGCATGCTCGCCTTCACCTACCTGCGCATGGACACCGCCGCCTACGCCCGGCGCCTCGGCGCGGCCCCGCCCGCCGTGTCGGCGCCCGTCGCCGCCGCCGACCGCGCCGCCGGCTCCAAGGCGGGCACCGGCGCGCCCGTCCTGGTCACCAGGGGCCTGGGCACGGCACGCGCCAGACCTGTCGTGCTGTCGGGCAACGACACCGCGCCCGTCGTCGTCGACCACGTCGGCTTCCTCGAGCGCTTCCCCGGCGTGGATCCCGCCGGTGAGCTGCTCGTGCTGCCCACCTCGGTGCTGCCGGAGGCGAAGGCGGCGCTGCGCCCCAACCAGCTGTTCGTCTTCGGCGAGGGGATCCGGGCCGCCGCGCTGGAGAAGGCGCTCGGCGCCTGGGCGGTGGCCGGCACCCGCGAGGCCGACCTGGCCGCGATCGTGTCGACCCCGCTCACCAGGACGATCACCCTGGCCTTCCGGCTGTCGGCCCTCGTGCTGGCCCTCTACTCGCTGCTGGCCGTCTGGGTCACCGTCGTGTCGGGCGGCGCCGAACGGCGGCGCGGCCTGTCCTACCTGTCCACGATGGGGATGTCCGCCGGGCAGGCGCGGGCGGTGACGCTCGGCGAGGTCGCCCCCCTCGTGGTGACGGCCGCGCCGGCGGGGATCCTGCTCGGCACCGCCTTCCCGGCCCTGTTCGGCGCGGGCGTGGACCTGAGCGGATACGCCGGCGGCCTGCCCGTGGGCCACGCCGGCACCTGGACGACCCCGCTGCTGCTGGGCGCAGGGATCACCGCCGTCGCGCTGCTCGGGGCCGTCGCGCACGTCGCGGTGTCGGGCCGGCGCCGCGTCGGTGTGGCGCTGCGGGTGGGGGAATGAGCGTGTAATGCTTGAGGTTCTAACGGATGCAAGCATGACGACGATATGAGGAGCCACTTGTGGCGACCATCGAAGTAACCGACCAGAACTTCAACGACATCGCCGACAAGGGGATCGTGCTGCTCGACTTCTGGGCGGCGTGGTGCGGGCCGTGCCGTACCTTCGGGCCGATCTTCGAGCAGGCCTCGGAGCGGCACGCCGACGTGACGTTCGGCAAGATCGACACCGAGGCGCAGCCGGGGCTGTCGGAGGGGTTCGAGATCACCTCCATCCCGACGATCATGGCGATCCGTGATGGCATCGTCGTCTTCGCCCAGCCGGGCGCCCTTCCCGCGCCGGCCCTCGAAGACCTCATCGGGCAGGTCAAGGCGCTTGACATGGACGCCATCAGGGCCGAGCTGGCGCAGGAGATGGGCGCCGCTCCCGAGCAGAACTGACGCCGGACGCCCCTGAGCCCCCTGCCCGAGCAGGGGGCTCCGCCGTGTCAGCGCAGCACGCCGACGCCCGCGTAGCCGACCGATCCGGCGCTGTCGCCGACCAGCGGCGGGTGCTCGGGGCGCCAGTCGGTGGGGAAGACCAGGCCGGGCTCGACCAGCTCGTAGCCGTCGAAGAAGCGCTCGATCTGCTCCCTGGTACGCAGGTTGAGCGCGGCGGTGGCCCGCTTGTAGACCTCCAGCGCCTCGGGCGTGGTGTCCGGCTTGGCGTCGATGGCGTGGCTGATGACCAGGTGACTGCCCGGCACACTGGCCTCGCGCAGGGCGCCGACGAGAGGGTGGGCCTCGGCGTCGGGCAGGAAGTGCAGGACGGCGAGCATGAGGAAGGCCACCGGGCGGGTGAAGTCGATCAGCTCGCCGAGCTCGACGAGCAGCTTGTCCGGCTCCCGCACGTCCCCGTGGAGCATGGTCACGTTCGCGCCGTCGGCCAGCAGCGCCCTGCCGTGCGCGCACACGACGGGGTCGTAGTCGACGTAGACGACCGTCGCGCCGGGCGCGCTCTCGTGGGTGTTGCCCTGGGTGGGCAGGCCCGAGCCGAGGTCGACGATCTGGTCGACGCCCTGGGCGACCAGATGGCGGACGGCCCGGCCGAGGAAGGCGCGGTTCTCCCTGGCCGACTGCCTGGTGTCGGGGAACAGCTGGAGGATCTGGTCGGCGGCCGCCCGGTCGGCGGCGAAGTTGTTCTTGCCGCCGAGGTAGTAGTCGTACATCCGCGCGACGTTGGGGACGTTGGGGTCCACTCCCTCAGGCGCCGGCTGACCATCCACGATGTCTCCCGAGATATCCGATGATTTCCAGGCGATCATAGAAGACGATTCGGTTTCACGTCCGCCGTACCCGCCACTTGCCGGGCCGCCCCGGCGCTCCCGCGAGGGTGGTCAGGAGAGCCGGCGCGGTCAGAACCGCGAGCGACACGAAGGCCCCGGAGGTCCCACGGGACGGACCCGCGAGACGCCGAACGCCCGCCCCCGGAAGGAGGCGGGCGTCGCGCGCTGAGGCGGGTCAGACCGACCGGTACAGCTCCGCCACACGGAAGGCCAGGTCCAGCGACTGGCTCCGGTTGAGGCGGGGGTCGCACGCCGTCTCGTACCGCAGGGCCAGATCGTCCTCGACGATCTCCTGCCCGCCGCCCACGCACTCGGTGACGTCGTCGCCGGTGAACTCGATGTGGATGCCGCCCGGGTGGGTGCCCAGCGCCCGGTGCACCTCGAAGAAACCGGCCACCTCGTCCAGCACGTCGTCGAGCCGCCGCGTCTTGTGACCGCTCGGGGCCTCGAAGGTGTTGCCGTGCATCGGGTCGCAGAGCCACGCCACCTGCGCGCCCGACGCGTTCACCTTCTCCACCAGCAGCGGCAGGTGCTCACGGATCTTGGAGGCGCCCATCCGGGTGATGAACGTCAGCCGGCCCGCCTCGTTCTTCGGGTTGAGCTTGTCGATGAGCGCGAGCGCCTCCTCGGGCGTCGTCGTCGGCCCCAGCTTCACCCCGATGGGGTTGCGGATGCGGGAGAAGAACTCCACGTGCGCCCCGTCGAGCTGGCGGGTGCGCTCGCCGATCCAGACCATGTGCGCCGACACGTCGTACGGCAGGCCGGTGCGCGAGTCGACCCGGGTGAGCGCCCTGTCGTAGTCGAGGATGAGCGCCTCGTGCGAGGAGTAGAACTCCACCGTGTGGAACTCCTCGGGGTCGGCCCCGCAGGCCCGCATGAACGCCAGCGCCTGGTCGATCTCGCGGGCCAGCTGCTCGTAGCGGCGCCCCGCGGGCGACTCGGCCACGAAGTCCTGGTTCCAGGCGTGGACCTGGCGCAGGTCGGCGTAACCGCCCTTGGTGAAGGCGCGGGCCAGGTTGAGCGTGACGGCGGAGGAGTGGTAGGCGCGCAGCAGCCGCCACGGGTCGGGCTCGCGCGACTCGGCGGTGAACTCGAACCCGTTGACCATGTCGCCGCGGTAGGCGGGCAGCTCCACGCCGTCGCGGGTCTCGGTGCCCTTGGAACGGGGCTTGGCGAACTGCCCCGCCAGGCGGCCGATCTTGACCACGGGGACCTTGGCGGCGTAGGTGAGCACGATCGCCATCTGGAGCAGCGTCTTGAGCTTGTTGCGCACGTTGTCGGCGGTCGCCCCGGCGAAGGTCTCGGCGCAGTCGCCGCCCTGCAGGACGAACGCCTCGCCCCTGGCGACGGCCGCCAGCTGGGCCTTCAGCTGGTCGCACTCGCCGGCGAAGACGAGCGGAGGCAGTCCGCCGAGCTCGGCGACCACCTTCTCGAGCTCGCTGCGGTCGGGCCAGTCGGGCTGCTGGGCCGCGGTCAGAGTGCGCCAGGCGTCAAGGTTGCTCACGGCATATGAGGGTATTCCACCTGCCCCCCGCACGCCGAGCTCGGCGTCCACGTTGTGAGAACGCGGCGACGCCGGTTCCCCGTGGCCGACGCCGCGAACGCCCGCCGGAAGGGACCTGCGCGCGTGCGGCGTGTCATGTCACCTGGAGGCCACATGTTCGGGACGGACGCCGTTGCCGATGAAGGTCCTGGTCAACCTGTTGATCACCGGGATCCGCGCCAGCTCGGGCACCCGGGTCAGCCGCAGCGATCCCTCCAGCGCGGGCGCGATGAGCCGCTTCTGCGCCACCCGCTGGGCGAACTGCGTCACCACGGTCGGGAACATGCGGCGCCGCTGCACCGCGGCCACCGCGGACGGGCCGTGCTTCAGGACGAGGTTGGCCGTGGCGACCGCGTCCTGCACCGCCAGGTTGATCCCCACGCCGAACACCGGCGACATCGCGTGCGCCGCGTCGCCGATGCACAGGAAGCCCGGCCGGTACCACCGGCGCAGCCGGTTCAGCGCGACGGTGAGCACGCTGACGTCGTCGAAGCTTCCCAGCAGCGTGACCCGATCGGCCAGGAACGGCAGCAGCCGGCCGACGTGGTGGCGCAGCTCCTCGATGCCCGCGGCGCGCAGCCGCTCGGCCCCTCCCTTGGGGATGACGTAGCCGAGCTGCCAGTAGGTCTCCCTGTTGATCGCGACCAGGAGCCGGCCCGTCGAGACGCGCAGGAACGTCTCACCCGGGTCGCCGTCCTCGCGCGGCATCCTGAACCAGACGACGTCCATGGGCGCGCCCATCTCCACCGGCGCCAGCCCGGCCGCCACACGCAGGGTCGAGCCGCGCCCGTCGGCGGCCACCGTCAGGTCGGCGCGCAGCTCGTGCTCGCCGTCCTTGTCGTGGTAGCGCAGGCCGCGGACCGTGCCGCCGTCGCGGATCAGGCCGTTCGCCTCGGCGTTCATGAGCAGCCGGAACGAGGGGTACTTCGCGGCCTCGGCGGTGAGGAGGTTGAGGAAGTCCCACTGCGGGACGAAGGCGATGTAGTCGTAGCCCCCGCGCAGCCCGCGCAGGTCGGCCAGCCGGCTGGCTCCCGTGTCGGTCACCAGCGTCAGCCCGTACGCCTTGCGGTGCGGTATCCGGTGGAAGGCCTCGGCCAGGCCGATCTCGTCCAGCACCCGCAGCGTCGACGGGTGGATGGTGTCCCCCCGGAAGTCGCGCAGGAAGTCGGCGTGTTTCTCCAGCAGCGTCACCTCGACGCCGGCTCGGGCGAGCAGCAGGGCGAGCATCGCGCCCGCGGGGCCGCCGCCTGCTATCACACAGCGCATGAATTCAGCATGCGTTGAAATCTGTCCGGGCGCAAGGGGTGGCAGGTCAGGCGAAGTCGGGTGGCGTGCCGTACCGGGTGGTCCACGCCCGGTACGGCACGCTGCGCGCGGCCACGGCACGATGCGCCGCCACGGCCGCGGCCAGCACGCTCGCCGACTGCGCGGCGACGGGACCCGCGCTGCGCCACAGCAGCACGTGCCGCATCCACAGCGGATTGCCCCTCAGCGGCAGCACGGTCACCGCGGGCCCGGCGTCGTAGAGCGCCTGGCAGGCCGAGACCGCGTGTCCCGCGCCGACCAGCTCCCGCCGCACCCCCGCCTCGACCATCTGGTAGCGCGCCCGCGGCGAGAACCCCGCCGCCGTGCACGCCTCCAGCAGGTGCTCGGGCCAGCCCATCCCGTCCGAGGGCGGCAGCACCCACTGCTCGCCCGCCAGCTCCGCCAGGTCCACCTCGGTACGGCCGGCCAGCGGATGGCCCGACGACAGCGCGACGAAGACCGGTTCGACCGCGACCACGCCGAGCCCCAGCGAGGCGTGCGCCCGCAGCGCGTGCCCCGGGTAGTCGGCCACGAGCGCCACGTCCAGCCGGTCGTTGGCCACCATGTCCACCAGCACCCTGACGAAGTGCTCGGTCTGCAGCGTGATGCGCGAGTCCGGCAGCGTCCTCGACAGGCTCTCCAGCAGGGTGACGACGATCGGGTTCTCGAAGCTGCCGACGCGCACCACCGGATGCGCGGGCGGGCGCGCCTGCAGCAGGTCGTCCATGCCGGCGATGACGGAGCGTGCCCTGGCCAGCACGAACTCCCCGAAGGCGGTCAGCGAGACGCCGGTGTGGTCGCGTTCGAAGACCGGGCCGCCGAGCGCCTGCTCGATGCGGCGCAGCTGGGCGGTCAGCGCCGGCTGCGAGACCCCGAGCGACGCCGCGGCCCTGGTGACGCTGCCCTGGTCGGCGATGGCCCGCAGCACCCTCAGATGCCTCAGCTCCAACTGCATTTCCGGACCATAACACTGGAGTTATCCAGATATGGGATGTCCCGGTGACCCCGGTGTGGGCTGATATTTCGGGGCATGCGGATATTCGTTGCAGCGGTGCTGGCTCTCGTGTGGCTGGTCCCGCTTCCTGCCCTTGCCGAGCCAGGCAGCGCCACGGTCACGCCGGTCCAGGTGACGGGCCCGCCCGCCAAGCGGTTCAACCTGATCATCATGGGTGACGGCTACACCGCGAGCGAGCAGGCGGCCTTCAGGACCGACGTCGACCGGCACCTCAACGTGATGTGGTCCATCGAACCGTTCAAGTCCTACCGGACCTACATCAACGTCTACCGCGTGGACATCGTCTCGGGCGAGTCGGGCGTCAGCTGCGACCCCGACCTGTCCTCCCCGAGGAAGAACACGCCGCTGAGCATGGGCTTCTGGGGCGGCTGCAACCCCGCGAGCGTGCAACGCCTCATCACGATGAACAACGCCGCCGCCACCCGCTACGCCGACCTGGTCACCGGCACCACCTCCACCAACCGGCAGATCATGGCGCTGGCCAACAGCGGCACCTACGGCGGCGCGGGCGGCTCCTACGCCACCGCCTCCGGCAGCAACGCGATGTCCGCGCTGATCAGCCCGCACGAGCTGGGCCACTCGCTGGGCGGCCTGCAGGACGAGTACGACTACTACCAGCGCGGCGTCCCCGGCGGCGCCTACACCGGCGGCGAGCCGGGCAGCGCCCACCACACCCTGCTCACCGAGCAGCAGATGAAGGACCAGCGGCGCAAGTGGTGGCGCTGGCTGGGCGACGACAGCGAGTCCGGCGGCCCGATCGGCCGCTACGAGGGCGGCCTGTACGCGACCACGGGCGTGTGGCGGCCCAGCAGGCACTCCATGATGAAGACCCTCGGCTACTACTTCGACCAGGTCAGCCGCGAGGTCATGGTCCGGCGCATCACCGCCAAGACCGACCTGGTCCAGGACTCCACCCCGACGGCCGCCCCCGTCGGCGCCGACCGGGTGCTGTGGGTCGAGCCGATGCACCCCGTCAGCCACGGCCTGGTCACCACGTGGAACGTCGACGGCAAGGACCTGCCGGGCGACGTCGACAGCCTCGACCTGCGCACGCTCGGCCTCACCCCCGGCACGCACACCGTGAAGGCCACCGTCACCGACCCGACTGACTTCGTCAGGGACCCGGCGATCCGCGCCGCCATGACCGGCACCCGTACCTGGACGGTCGACACCGCGATCACCACCCCGCCCGACGGCGTCACGCCCGCCATCGTCTCCTCCACCCCCACCGACCGGCCCGTCGGCGGCGGCGACGTCGTCCGCGTCGAGACCACCCATCCCGCGACCGCCGTCCCGGCCGTGACCTGGGCACTGGACGGCAGGCAGGTCGCCACCGGCACGGAGGTGGCGCTCAAGGGCCTGACCACGGGCACCCACACGCTCACCGCCACCCTCGGCGGCCAGACCCTCACCTGGAAGGTCGACGCCGTCGCCCCCACCACCGGCTACGAGCTGTCGCAGCCGCTGCTGAAGCCGGACAAGGACACCTACATCTTCAACGGACCCTTCTCCATGAAGCTGACCGGCGCCGACGACAACGGCGGCCACATCGTCTCGGAGTCGCGCGTGGACGGCGACGGCTGGTTCAACTACTTCGGCTGGCCGACCTCCTCCGAGCTGCCGTGGACCTTCACCGAGACCGGCACCACCATCGACCACCTCGTGTACGGCAAGCTGCCCCGCGGCCGCCACACGATCGAGTACCGCTCGATCGACGCCGCCGGCAACCACGGCCGGGAGCGCGCGTTCACCGTGACCACGATCGCCCCGCCGCCCGCCTGCACGACCACCCTCACCGGCACCCACAGGGGACCCCTGACCGTGCGCGAGGGCGTGACCTGCCTCACCGGCGCCGACGTCACCGGCCCGGTGACCGTACGGCAGGGCGCCTCGCTGGTGATGAGGGGCGGCACGGTCGACGGCGCCCTCACCGCCTCGAACGCCGCCGAGGTCCACGTCCTGGACGGCGAGGTCGCCGGCGCGCTCACCGTCACGGGCGGCGCGCTCACCGTCGTGGGCGCCACCGTCCGCGGCGCCGCCGTCCTGAACGGCACCACCGGCGCGATCATGGCGGGCACCACCGTCAAGGGCGCGCTGACCTGCGCGGCTGCCGGGCCCGACGACCTCGGCGCGCCCAACACCGTCACCGGCGCCTCCACCTGCCGGTTCGCCGAGCAGGTGGCCAGGGCGAAGGCGCTGACCGCCGGGACCGGCCAGGGCTACGAGGCGGTGGCCAACTCCACCGAGCCCGAGCACGGCGAGGAGGGCCACCGGCACTAGAGCCGGTCGAGGACCCTGATCAGCGAGGCCGTCGCCAGGTCGCGCAAGGGAGCGTAGTCGGCCTCCGGGTACTGCCGGGGGCCGTTCTCCACCAGCAGGATCAGGTAGAGGTAGGCGCGATAGAGGTCGAGCCGCCGGTGCGCCCCCGCCGACAGCTCCAGCGGGCGCACCGCGCGGTAGCCGGCCAGCAGCGGATCGTCCTCGTCGATCTCGCCGAAGAGCGTCGGCGTGATGAGCTCGGCCAGCGGGTCGCCCCAGAAGGCGCGCTCGTGGTCGATGATCGCCTGGATGCGCGGCCGCCCGGACAGGTCGAGGAAGACGTTGCCGGTCCACACGTCGAAGTGCACCAGGTGCGGCGTGGCCACCTCGTCGAGCACGTCCGACGCGCCCTCCAGCAGCGCCCGCAGCTCGGCGACCGGACGGGGGAGCGGGGTGGCCGGATAGCGCAGCGCGTCGTCCAGCAGCGCCCCGGCCATCCGCAGGTACGCCTCGCGCCACGTCGAGCCGGTCAGCCCGCTGTGCGGGTAGCCGAACACCTCGCCCGTGACGGAGTTGAGCCGCGCCAGGTGACCACCCAGCTCGTGACGGAGCGCAGCGGTGGCCTGCCCGTCGAGGGCCACCTGGTTCCATGGCGTGCCGTCGAGCGCGGACAGCACCAGGTAGTCGCCGCCGAGCACCGGATCGTCGAAACCCGCCTTCAGCAGCGCCGCCACCGGCACGCCCGCCGACGCCGCCAGCGGGTAGGCGGCCGCCTCCATGCGCAGCAGGTCGCGCTCGTAGGTGAGCTGCTCCAGCTCGGGCGACGGCGACAGCTTCAGCACGACGTGGCGGCCGTCGTCGAGCCGCAGCCGCCACACCGCGTTGGCGAAGCCGTCGGCCAGCTCCACCGCCTCGCTCACGTGCGCGCCGACCGCCCGATGGGCGAGCAGGGACAGCTCCCGCGCGGTCAACCTGCGCTTGGTCCTGCTCTCCATCAGCGGACCCCGATCGTCCACGCGGCCTCGTGCCGGCCGCCCGGCTCCAGCACGACGAGGTCGCTGCCGGAGCCGAACGCGTCGGGCGGACAGGTCATCGGCTCGACCGCCACGCCGACGTAGCCGAGGTGCCTGCCGGTGCAGATCTGCACCCACGGCAGCACCGCCGGGTCCCAGCTCACCCTGATGTCATCGACCAGGACCTCACCCGCCGACAGCCCGGTGAAGGTGTGGTCGACGCGGGTGCCGCCGAGGTCGCGAGCCTGCCTGAAGTCGTACGGCGTGCCGGCCACGTCCTCCAGCGAGCGGGGGAGCAGCCGCTCGTCGGCCAGCAGCACTTTCGCGGCGGGCACCCGCAGCCGCTCGCCGAGCAGCCACGGGTGCGGGCCGCAGCCGTAGGGGGCGGCGCGCTCGCCGGTGTTCTCGCAGGTCACCGTCGTCGTCAGGCCGTCGTCGCCGAGCGCGTGGACGACCTCGAAGGACAGGGTGAAGGGATAGCCGGGCGAGGGCTCGAGCGTGTACGCCAGCCGTACCGACGACGGCCCCTGCTCCGTCACCCGCCACTCGGCCGCGTGGACCAGGCCGTGCAGCGCGTGGCCGCGCTCGGGCTCGTTCACCGGAAGCTCGTAGCGGGTGCCCGCGAACGTGTAGGTGGCGTCGCCCACCCTGTTGGGCCACGGCGCCAGCAGCGTGCCCGCGTAGTAGGGGACGGGCCCGCCTTCGGGCCAGCTGGTGAGCAACTCGCGCGCGCCGAGACGCAGGCCGCGAACGGCGGCGCCGAGGGTGCTGATCTCGGCGGTGTAGCCGGCACCGGACAATATGGGCACAGGGGGATCCTTTCGACCGGCAAAGGATACAGAGGAGCGGTCCGGCGCTCAGGCGCTGCCGCGCAGCACCAGATGGGTGTCGAGGATGAGCACGGGCTGGCGCAGTTCCTCACCGTTGATCCTGGCCACCAGCAGGTGCGCCATCTGCCGGCCCATCAGCTCCGTCGGCTGGTGGACGGTGGTCAGCGGCGGGTCGGTGTGCAGCGCCACCTTGGAGTCCTCGAACCCGACCACGGCCACGTCGCCGGGGATCGAGCGGCCCGCGGCCTTCAGCGCCCGCATCGCGCCCGTCGCCATCAGGTCGGAGGCGGCGAACACCGCGTCGAGCCCGGGATGGGCGGCCAGCAGCTCGCGCATCGCCTGCTCGCC
Source organism: Nonomuraea sp. NPDC003754 (assembly GCF_053605785.1). Taxonomy (NCBI): domain Bacteria; kingdom Bacillati; phylum Actinomycetota; class Actinomycetes; order Streptosporangiales; family Streptosporangiaceae; genus Nonomuraea; species Nonomuraea sp. NPDC003754. The sequence continues at coordinate 132,127 of NZ_JBSGJX010000009.1, read as the reverse complement.
GCTCTCCTCGGAGAAGTCGCCGAAGGCGACCAGCTCGCCCATGCCCGAGGCCAGCAGGGCGTCGCGGTAGCCGGCGAGCCGGTCGACGCCCACGCCCATGTCCTGCGGGCCCGCGATCGTGGCGACCCTGGACCGGCCGGCGGCCAGCAGGTGCTTGACCGCCTGCCGCGCCCCCGCCCTGTTGTCGACGTCGACGTAGCTGAAGGCGTCCAGCCCGACCGGCCGCCCGCCGAGGACGGTCGGCACGCCCATCGCCTCCAGCCTGCCCGGCAGCGGGTCCTCGCCGTGCAGCGACAGCAGCAGCACGCCGTCGACGTGCTGCCCCGTCAGGTAGTGCTCCAGGCGCTCGTGCTCCTCCGGCGACTGCGCCATCGCCAGGATGAGCTGCAGCCCCGTCTCGGCCAGCGCCGAGCCGATGCCGCGGATGATGCCCGCGAAGTACGGCTCGTCGAAGATCCGCTGCTCGGACTCCGACACCACCAGCGCCACCGTGTCGGTGCGCCGCGTGACCAGCGCCCTGGCCGCCCTGTTGGGCACGTAACCGAGCTCCTCGATGGCCTTCAGCACCGCGTCCCTGGCCTTCGTGCTCACCTTCGGTGAGCCGTTGACGACTCGGGACACGGTGCCCCTGCCGACCCCGGCGCGCGCGGCGACCGCTTCGAGCGTCGGTCGGTTCATGGCCATTCAGCTATTGTGCCGGATGGTCTCGGCGTACCACAGCGCGCTGTCCTTGGGGGTTCTGCGCTGGGTGGCGAAGTCGACGTGCAGGAGCCCGAAGCGCTTGCCGTACCCCCAGGCCCACTCGAAGTTGTCCATCAGCGACCAGGCGAAGTAGCCCTCCAGCGGCACCCCCTCGTCGATCGCCGCCCTGCAGGCGCGCAGGTGGGCCTCGAGGAAGGCGACCCGGTCGCCGTCGCGGACCCGGCCGCCCGACAGCACGTCGTCGAAGGCCGCGCCGTTCTCCGAGACGACCAGCGGCAGGCGGGGGTAGTCGGCCGCCACCCGCGCCAGGACCTCCCTCAGGCCGCCGTCGTCGATCTCCCAGCCCATCGCCGTGACGGGCCGGCCCCCGCTGACGAACGAGACGTGCTCGCTGCCCACCCAGGGGGAGGCCGTCCCGGTCGGCGCCGCCGCGGCGGAGGCGGGACCACCGGGCGCGCCGGAGACGGTGAAACGGCTGTAGTAGTTGACCAGCAGCATGTCGATCGGGGCGGCGACGGTCCGCGCGTCGCCGTCCTCCACGAACGCCATGTCGGTGACGGGCTCCAGGTCCGCCAGCACGTCGGCCGGGTAGCCGCCCTTCAGCAGCGCGTCGAGGAAGAACCTGTTCTGCAGCCCGTCGACGCGGCGCGCCGCGTCGAGGTCGGCCGCGCTGTCGGTGGCGGGCGAGACCGCGTACAGGTTCACGCACCCGCCCACCCTGTTGCCCGCGGTCCTGAGCACCCGCGCCGCCAGGCCGTGCGCCAGGTTCAGGTGGTGCGCGGCCCGGACCGCGCTCACCGGCTCACGCCGTCCGGGCGCGTGCTCGCCCGAGGCGTACCCGAGGAAGGCCGCGCACCACGGCTCGTTGACCGTCGCCCAGTGGCGCACCCGGTCGCCCAGCGCCTCGTGGACGGCCGCGGCGTACTCGGCGAAACGGTAGGCGGTGTCCCGCTGCGGCCAGCCGCCCCTGTCCTCCAGCGGCTGCGGCAGGTCCCAGTGGTAGAGCGTCACCCACGGGTCGATCCCGTGGCCGAGCAGCTCGTCCACCAGGCGCCGGTAGAAGTCGAGCCCCCGCTGGTTGATCGGGCCCGTCCCGTCGGGCCGCACCCGCGGCCACGAGACCGAGAAGCGGTAGGCGCGCAGCCCCAGCTCCGCCATCAGCGCCACGTCGCCGCGGTAGCGGTGGTAGTGGTCGACGGCCACGTCGGCGTCGTCGCCGCCGAGCACCCGGCCGGGCTTCCTGGTGAACACGTCCCAGATGGACTGGCCGCGCCCGTCCTCGCCGACCGCCCCCTCGATCTGGTACGCCGAGGTCGCCGCGCCCCACGCGAAGCCGGTGGGGAACAGCAGCCGGTCGTCGAGCCGGTCCTGTCGGGTTGTCACGCCTTGACCGCTCCTTCCATGATGCCGCCGACGATCTGCCGGCCGAACGCGATGAACACGATGATGAGCGGAATGATGGACAGCGCGGTCCCCGCGAAGATCAGCACATAGTTCGTGGAGAACCGCTCGTTGAGCGCCTGGATGGCGATCTGCACGGTCGGGTTGTCCGGCGTCAGCACGATCATCGGCCACATGTAGTCGTTCCACAGCAGCATGAAGGTGTTGATGCCGAGCACGGCCATGCCCGGCCGTACGGCGGGCAGCACGACGTTCCACCAGATCCGCATCGTCGAGGCGCCGTCCACTCTGGCCGCCTCGACCAGCTCGTGGGGCACGGCCTGCTCGGTGTACTGCGTCATCAGGAACACGCCGAAGCCGTTGAGCAGGTACGGCAGGATCACCGCCGTCAGCGTGCCCGTCCACTCCAGCTCCACCATGAGCCGGTAGAGCGGCACGACGCCCATCTGCTGCAGCGGCACCATCATCGTCAGCAGGATCGTCAGCAGCAGCAGCCGCCTGCCGCGGAAACGCAGCCGCGAGAAGGAGAAGCCGGCCAGCGTCGAGATCAGCACCACCGACACCGTCACGACCGAGGCCACGACGAAGGAGTTGGCCAACCCCGTCAGGAAGTGGGCGTCCTCGTTGGCCAGCACCGCCGCGATGTTCTCGCCCAGGTTGCCGCCGGGCAGGAACGGCGGCGGGACGTCCACGGCGTCGTCGTTGGTCCGCGAGGCGATGACGAGCATCCAGTAGAGCGGGAAGGCCGACAGCGTGATCGCCACGGCCAGCATGACCCTGGTCATGACGGTGGCCTTCCACATCGTCGCCGAGCCGGTCATCCGGTCCCTCCGATACGGCGGACGAACAGGAAGTTGACCAGGGCGCCGAGCAGGATGAGCAGGAACAGCAGCCAGGCCGCCGCGGCGGCGTAGCCGTAGTCGAACTCCCTGAAGCCCTGCTTGACGATGAACATCGCCACCGTCTGGAACTGCCCCTGCGAGCCGCCGTCCACGTTTCCGTTGTAGAAGGTGGTGGGCTCGGCGAACAGGGTGAGACCGCCGATCGTCGAGTTCAGCACGACGAAGATCAGCGTCGGGCGCAGCATCGGCAGCGTGATCTGCCAGAACTGCCTGCGCCGCGAGGCCCCGTCGATCGCCGCCGCCTCGTACAGATCGCGCGGGATGGTCTGCATGCCGGCCAGGAAGATGATCGCGTTGTAACCGGTCCAGCGCCAGTCGACCATGGTGGCGATCGCCAGCCAGGACGGCAGCCGTTCGGCGCGCCAGTTGACCGGCTCGACGCCGAACCAGCTCAGCGCCCAGTTCACCAGGCCCCAGTCCCTGGCGTACAGCTGGGTGAACACCACGGCGACCGCCACCACCGAGGTGACCAGCGGCAGCAGCACGCTCATCCTGATCGCCAGCCGCAGCCGCAGCCGCTTGTTGAGCGCGTTGGCCAGCAGCAGCGCGAGCAGCAGCTGCGGGATCGTGGCCAGCAGGAAGATCCCGACGGTGTTGCCGACCGCGTTCCAGAAGTCCTCGTCGGCCAGCAGCTGGGCGTAGTTGCCCAGGCCCGCCCACGCGGTGGTGCCCGCGAGGTCGTAGTCGTAGAGCGAGTACCACAGCGTGAACGCCAGCGGGAACAGTCCGAAGACCGCGAAGAGCACGAAGTAGGGGGAGATCAGGACGTACGGCATGGCCCTGATGTCCAGGACCGAGCGCCACCGCCGGCCGCCCCGCGGCGGCGGTGGCGCGGCGACCACCAGGGGCGCCTTTTCCAGGTGAAGGCTCATGGAGACCTCTCGCGTCGGGGACGGGCGGCCGGCCCGCCGGCGACATCGCGCGGCGGCGGGCCGGCGCTGTGGGGGTGCTGGGGGGCTCAGCCAGCGGCCTTCACCGCGTCGTCCACGAGCTGCTGCCAGGCCTTGTCCCGGTCGACCGAGCCGTCGTCCATGCCCTGCACCACCGACTCGATGGCGTTCTTCACCTGCGTGTGCTTCACCCCGAGGAACACCGGCTGCAGCGAGGCCGCCGACTTGGCGAAGATGTCGCCGATCGGGGCGTCGCTGAAGAAGGCGTTCCTGGCGCCGGTCACCGCCGGGTCCTGCTGGGCCTTGGTGTTGCTCGGCATGTTGCCGAAGTCGGCGAAGACGCTCGCCTGCACCTTGGCGCCGGTCAGGTAGTCGGCGACCCGCGCCGCCTCCTTCGGATGCGCCGACTGCTTCGGTACGGCCAGCCACGAGCCGCCCCAGTTGCCGCCACCGCCCGGCACGGCCGCGACGTCCCACTGGCCCTTGGCCTGCTCGCCCGCGTTGCCGCTGACGACGCCCAGCATCCACGACGGGCAGCCGACGGTGGCGAAGGCGTTCTTCTTGGTGCCGGTCGCCCACTCCTCGGTGAAGTTGCGCAGCTTGGCGGTCAGGCCGAGGGCGGTCATCTTCTGGGCGAACTCGAAGGCGGTCTTCACCGCGGGGTTCTTGTCGACGACGAGCGCGTTGGAGGTGTCGAAGTAGGAGACGTTGCCGTTCTTGGCCGCCTCCTGGACCAGCACCACGTTGTAGAGGGTGTTGGTGCCGTCGGTGAACCTGGCGTCCTTCACCTTGGCCTGGAACCGCTGGCCGACCTTGAGGAAGTCGTCCCATGTCGGCCACAGGGCGCTCACCTTGTCGCGCTCGGTGGGCAGGCCCGCCCTCTCGAACAGCGTCCTGTTGTAGCAGATGCTCATGCCGCCGATGTCGGTGCCGAGAGCGAACACCTTGCCGTCGGCGGTGACACCGTTCTGCCACTTCCACGCCGGGTAGTCGGCCTGGCGGCCCGACAGGCCCTGCTCGCCCAGGTCGGCCCACCACTCGGGGTGTGCCTTGGCCAGGCCCATGCCGCCCTCGTCGATGCCGACGACGTCGCCCGCGCCCTTGCCTGCCTGCAGCCACTGGATCATCTGCGGCCAGTAGACCTGCTCGAACTGGTCGGTGAGGACCTCCAGCTTGATCTGGACGTCCTGGTGCTCGGCGTTCCACGCGGCGACGGCGTTCTTGTAACCGAAGTTCTCGCCGCCGCCGAACACCTGGACCCTGACGGTGACGGGAGCGGCCGCTCCTGAGGCGGCGGGGGCGCCGGAGGCCGGGGTGTCGGTCGCGCCCGAGCCGCAGGCGGCGAGCGCCAGGGCGGTCGCGGTCAGGGCGGCGGCCAGGCTGGCGCGGCGCTGGATGGTCATCATTCTGGACCCCTTCTCGGGTGGTCGCGGCCTCGTCCCCGACCGGTGGAACCGCGACGGACATCTGTGGGAGCGCTCCCACGAAGGGTGGCCGAGCGGGGCTGGAACGTCAATACGACGAAACAGAACCGTTACCGGCATGGGGATGTGGCCTGGTGAAACCGGATGATCGGCAACGAAAGGTCCATAGTGATCTTTGGGAGCGCTCCCATCGCGCCGCGCATAAAATTCCAGTTTGTGGAAAATTCTAGAGAGTGTATGTTCGGTCCATGGAGGAGTCGCGTCGCGACCGCAAGAAGCGGCTGACCAGGCAGCGGATCGTCACCGCGGCCATGAGGTTGTTCGCCGAGCAGGGGTACGAGCAGACCACGGTGGCGCAGATCGCCGTGGCGGCGGATGTCGACCCCAAGACGTTCTTCAACTACTTCCGCAGCAAGGACGAGGTGGTCTTCGCCGACACGGAGCACATCGCCGACCTGCTGCTCGGGGTGCTCGCGGAACGGCGCCCGCAGGAGGGGCCCGGCGAACTGCTGGCCAGGATGGTCCAGGAGTACGCCGCCCTCCGCCGGCCCGTCGTGCCGCACAAGGAACCGGAGGAGCTGTCGGCGGCCTCCCGCCTGCTGATGACGACGCCGGCGCTGCAGGCCAAGGGGCTGTACCTGATGGTGGATCTGCAGCGGCGCATCGCCGGCGAGCTGTTGAAGGCGTTTCCCGGCCGGTTGGATCCGATCACCGCGGCGGCGATGACCGGATCCCTGATCGGCGCCATCCAGCAGGCGAGTCTGGCGAGCGTCGAGCTCGGCCGGTCGCAGGACGAGCTGTGGGAGGCCGCGCGGCACGGCCTCGACATCGCCATGCGCGGCCTGCTGTCGGTACGGCCGGACCCCGGCGGTGCGTGACGCGCGCGGCCACACGCGCTCATGACGAGCGCGTCCGGCGAGCGTGCTGTCACGAGCGTGCTCGCGGGCGCGTCCGGCGAGCGTGCTGTCACGAGCGTCTGTGGCGAGCGTGCTGTCACGAGCGTGCTCGCGGGCGCGTTCGGCGACCCATCGATCGAGTCATCGACGGGGGCGCGACCCAGCCCTGAGGCGGGCCGGCGTCCGCCCATCGGAGGAAGGAACAGCCCGGCATGACGGAAAACCAGCGGCACTTCACCCGCGACGCACGCCGTGCCCTGCGGGAAGGCCCCGCGGCCATCGCCCGGCGGCAACGCGCCCGGTTGGCCGAGATCGTGACCTACGCTCGCGCTCACTCACCCTACTTCAGCGAGGTGTACCGGGACCTGCCGGAGGAGGTGGACGACCCGGCGTTGCTCCCGGTCACCGACAAGAAGACGCTGATGGACCGCTTCGACGACTGGGTCACCGACCGCACGGTGACCCTCGAGAAGGCCCAGGCGTTCGTGGCCGACCCCACGCTCGTGGGCGAGCGGTTCGAGGGGCGCTATCTCGTGGCCACCACGTCCGGCACCAGCGGCCTGCGCGGCATCTTCCTCCAGGACGAGCGGAGCCTGGCCGTGGGCAACGCCGTCGGACAGCGCGCCCGCACCGGGCTGGGAATCGGCGACGTCATCCGCCTCCTGCGCGGCGCCGGCCGTACCGCGATCGTCTCCGCGCCCGGCGGCCACTTCGCCACCGTCGCCGGAGCGGCACGGTTCCGCCGGGACCACCCACGGCTCAGCTGGCTGGTGCGGGAGTTCTCGATCCACCAGCCGCTGCCCGAGCTGGCCGCGCAGCTCAACCGGTACAACCCGAGCTCCCTCACCGGCTTCTCGAGCATGCTCGGACTGCTGGCCGGAGAACAGGAAGCCGGCCGCCTGCGCATCCACCCAGGGATGGTCATCGCCGGCGGTGAGGCGCTGACGGCGGAGAACCGCGCCCGCATCGCCGGCGCCTTCCACGCCCAGGTCCGCTCCGCCTACGCCGCCACCGAGTGCGGCTTCCTCGCGTACGGCTGCGCGCACAACTGGCTGCACGTCAACAGCGACTGGGCCCTGCTGGAGCCGGTCGACGCCGACCTTCGGCCCGTCCCGCCAGGTCAGCCGTCGCAGACCGTCCTGTTGAGCAACCTCGCCAATCAGGTCCAGCCCATCCTGCGCTACAACCTGGGCGACAACGTCCTGCTGCGTCCCGACGCCTGCCCGTGCGGCAGCCCGCTACCCGCCGTCCAGGTGCGGGGCCGCGCGGCTGAGATGCTCGCCTTCCCCACCGAACGGGGCGAGCCCGTCGGCATCTCTCCCATGGCCTTCGGCACCCTGCTGGACCGGGTTCCCGGCATCCAGCAGTTCCAGCTCGTCCAGACCGCGCCCACCGCGCTGCGCGTGCGCCTGAGATCCGCGGACGGCGCCGACCCGGACCACGTGTGGCGGACGGTGCGCGACGAGATCACTCAGCTGCTGACCGCGCACAAGGCCGACCACGTCACGCTCGAACGCGCTGAGGAGCCGCCCGAGCGGTCGGCCGGCGGCAAGTTCCGCAGGGTCATCCCGCTGACCACGCCGTGACCCCGCGACCTGGCCCCGCCACGAGATGACGGCATCACGGTGAGCTCCCCTCCGCCGCGGTGCGCTGCTGCTCGGCCCGTACGGTGACCTGGGCGTCGTGCCCTAGGACGGCTGTCTCACGACAGCGGACGGCGAGCCTGGGCCGTCCACCCGCCTGGCCGGGCGGTACGAGAGGACGAAGGCCGCGGCGGCGGTGAGCTGGACGGCGGCGCCCACCAGGAGCGCGGCCGTGGGGGAGTGGCCTGCCAGCGGTCCCGCCGCCGCCGAACCGAGCGCGAACGAGGTGATCTTCAGGCTGGCCCCGGTGGTGAACACCTGGGTGCGCAGGCGGGACGGTGCCTCGCGGTGCCGTACCGCGAAGAGGGCGGTGAGTTGCGGCCCCTCGCCCACCCCCACGAGCGCCACGGCCAGGACCGCCCACGCGAACGTCCCCGCGAAGGCGGCCAGCGCCAGGCCCGCCCCGATGACCAGGGCGCTCACCGGTACGACGATGTCGGGACGGGTGGCGGGGAACCTGGCGAGCACCGCGTTCGCCACCAGCGCGGCGGCGGCCAGCACGGACAGCAGCAGCGCGCCGTACCCGGGATCGCCGAGCAGGTTCGTGCCGAGCAGCGGGGCGGAGACCACCAGCATCGCGAGACCCGCGTAGGAGATCATCGAGGCCAGGGTGGCGCGCCGGAGGCTTCCGTTCCGCGCGAGAGCGGCGAACCCGTCGATCAGCTCGCGGCGCATGCCGGGCTGCGGCTCCCCCGCCGCCGGGGAGGAGTGGGAGACGGCCTGCGACGGGTGCGGTTCGGCTGGGTCCGTGGCGGCTGGTGCAGGTGCAGGTGCAGGTGCGAGGGCGGCGGGCGCGGGTGCGGGCCCGGGGGCGGTGCCGGCCTCCGGTGGCGGCGAGGCCGTGGGTGTCGGTACGGCGGAGGCGATGCCGGCCTTCGGTGGCGGCGAGGCCGTGGGTGTCGGTACGGCGGCTGCGGGCCGGGCGGGCAGGAACCAAGCGGCGGGCAGGGCGGCGGCGATCAGCGCGGCCGAGGCGACGACGGCGGACCAGGCACCCCCGGCGGCGGCGACCAGCCCGGCGAGGGCCGGGCCCGCCAGCCCGGCGAGGTTGTAGGCGATGGAGTCGAGGGCGTTGGCGCGCGGCAGCCGGTCGGGCGGGACCAGGAGGGGAAGCTGCGCGGTCCATCCGCCGGACAGGGCCGGGCCGAGCAGCCCTGCCAGCACGGCCACCCCGATCACCACCGGATCGGGCGCCCTGCCGACCAGCGCGAGGATGATGACCAGACCTGCCGCGTACCCGGCCAGAAGGGCGGCGAGGAGCCGTCCCGGCCTGCGGGTTCGGTCGAGCGCGGCGCCGAGCACCGGGCCGCCCCCGGCGGCGGCGACCGTCAGCCCCGCCAGCAGCCACGACGCCAACGAAGGAGAGCCTGTGGCCGCCAGCCCCAGCAGCAGGAGCGCGGGCCCGGACATCTCGTCACCGGTCCGGGCGGCCACCACGGCGGCCAGGTAACGTCTCATCGCTCGCAAACGTTACAAGAGCCGCTCTACCCCGCGTAGCCGTTGCGCTGGTTGGCTCGTACGGCGCCCTGGTAGGCGTCGATCAGGCCCCACACCCACAGGCCGAAGGAGACCGGCAGGATCAGCAGGCCGACGACGACGAACGCCAGGATGAACCCGAGGAACATCGTCATGTACGACCCGAGGAGAATGCCGACCCCCTTGCCGGTGTCGCCGTTGACGATCGACCCCACCCCCGGCAGGAGGAACGACAGCAGCAGCGAGATCGCCGGCTCCTTGCGCGGCGGCCGGGGGACGGGCGGGCCCTGCCTGTACGGCACGGCGGGGTGGCCGAAAGGTCCCGGGATCTGCTGGCCGTACGGGATCGGCGCGCTCGACGGCATGTCGTAGGACCCCCGCGGGCTGTACGAAGTCGGAGCGTTGGACGGCATGTCGTAGGAGCCTGACGGGTACCCCGGGCCGTGCGAAGTCGGAGCGTTGGACGGTATGTCGTAGGAGCCTGACGGGTACTGCTGGCCGTACGGGTCGGACGAGCCGTACGGATATGGCTGCTGGTCGGACAAAACGCCCCCAGGGACGAGACGGGTTCGTCCCACAACCCTATGCCGGGCACCGCCGGCGCAGCAGGAATCCTGGCTACCCTGACCGTGTGCAGGGACTGTTGCTGCGCCTGTCCGCGCTCGACACGGGCGCCGAGAGCGCGGTGCGGGTGATCGCGTACTTCGACTCGCTGGTGCGTGACCACGCCGGGGTGGCGACCCTGCTGCAGGCGACGGCGACGCTGGCGCAGTGCCCGGTGGGGCTGTTCGACGCCTCGACCGGACGGCGATGGCGCGCCATTCCCGGGCAGCGGGCCACCGCCGAGCGTGAGTCCGCCGCCCAGGGGCCCGCCGCCGCGCGTGGATCCGCCCACGCGCAGGTCTCCAGCCCTTCGCCAGGGGCCGCCGACGTCCAGGGTGCCGGTCCCCCGAAGGGGCTCGTCGAGGTCGAAGGGGCCGGGCACTCGCCAGGACCCGTTGACCCGCCGGAGTCCGGTTCCTCACCAGGGACCGGCAGCGGTCGGGGACCGGACCTCGCGCCCACGTCCCACGGCGGGCCCGAACCCGGAAGACAAGCCGGCGCCGGGCCGCTCACCAGGGAGCTCGGCGCGGGGCTCGGCACGGTCTGGATGGAACGTGAAGGCGACCCGCACGGCCTCGACGAGATCGTGCTCGAGAGGTTGGCCGTCGCGGCCGAGGTGACGCTCGAACGCGCCGCCCCGGCGGCCGATCCCGCCCTGGTCGAGCTGGCCCTGTCGGCCGACACCGGCGAACCTGAACACGCCAGGGCCCTGCGCCTGCTCGGCTTCGACGCGGGCGTTCCGCTGCAGGTGCTCGCCACGCCCGTCGCCTGCCGGTCCGCGCTCATGGCGGGTCTGCGCGCGGACGGTCTGCACGCCAGGAGCGCCGCGGTCGGCGAGCTGGCCGTGGTGATCGTGACGGCCGAGGTCGCAGGGCTGCCGCCGGCCGTACGGGCCGGGGTGGGACCGCCGGTGAGCCCGGCCAAACTCGTCGAGTCGTGGGAGGCGGCCCGCCTGGCGCTGCGCTTCACCGGCGACGGGGCGCGGGACCGGGTGGTGCGCTGGGCCGATCTGGGCGCACTCGCGCTGCTGGCCGCTCACGTGCCTGACGCGGCCGTCGCCGCGCTGCCCGACGTGCGGGCGGTGCGCTCGCTGCCGCCCGAGGTGGCCGCCGCGGTGCGGGCGCTGTGCGAGGAGGGCTCGGTACGGCGGGCCGCCGCGGCCGCGCACCTCCACCACAGTTCGATGGCCGCCCGTATCGCCAGGGCGGAGGTGGCGCTGGGCTTCCCGCTGGCCGCGCCGGCGGGTCGGCTGCGCGCTCACCTCGCACTGTCACTGGCCCGCCTGGTCACCTGACCCGTCACCCGGACGGTCATCACCCGCCGCGTCCGGTGAGTGCAGACGAACACCTCCCGGACGGAGCCGACAGATCCCGTGGAAGACACCGTGGTCAGTCAGGGCAAGGGCCAGGCTCCACCGGGAGGCGTTCACCTGCATCCTCGTTGTCAGGCATCCTCGCTGTCAGGGCAGGAGGGCCCGTCGCAGGGCGCTGATGCGCGCCGCCCCCGCCTGGCGGCTCACCTCCACGTCCGGGATGATCATGTCGAAGCCGTGGAAGGTCCCCGCGTAGAGGTGGAACTCGGTGGACACCCCCGCCTGCGCGAGCCGCTGCGCGTAGGTGAGGCACTCGTCGCGGAACACCTCCAGAGCGCCCACGTCGATGAACGCGGGCGGCAGCCCCGTCAGGTCGTCCGCCCTGGCCGGAGCCGCGTACGGCGAGACGTCGGCGGTGCCCCTGCGGTCGCCGAGCAGCGCGCTCCAGCCGAAGACGTTGGCCGCGCGGTTCCAGACCACCGCCTCCTCGAACTCCAGCGTGGACGGCGTGGCGTCGCGGTCGTCGAGCATCGGGCAGATCAGCAGCTGGTAGGCGACGGCGGGACCACCCCTGTCCCTGGCCAGCAGCACCGTGCCCGCCGCGAGCCCGCCACCGGCGCTCGCCCCGCCCACCGCCAGGCGTGCGGGGTCGACGCCCAGCTCGGCGGCGTTCTTCGCGGTCCACAGCAGGCCCGCGTAGCAGTCTTCGACCGGCGCGGGGTCGGGGTGCTCGGGCGCCAGGCGGTAGTCGACGGCGACGACCACGCACCCGACCTCCTTGACGAACCGCGCGGCGAACGCGTCGTCGCCGTCGGCCGAGCCGACCACCATGCCGCCGCCGTGCACCCAGTAGAGGCACGGCAGCGGGCCGGGCGCGGGCCGCGCGGGACGGCTGATGCGCAGCCGTACGTCGGGAGCGCCCTCCGGGCCCTGCACCCACCTCTCCTCGACCGAGACGAGCGGGTCCTCGACCACGGTCGCCGCGCGCATGGCGGCCGTCTGCGCCCGCAGCGCGGGCAGGTCGTCGAACGTCAGCGTCGAGATGTCGGGGAAGGACATGTCGAGCAGGTCGAGCGCGGCGGCGAGTTCGCGTGCGAGGTGCGGGTGGTGGGGCATCATGCGGAACCTTCCGGTCGACGGGCGTGCATCTCGATGGTGCGTGGCGGTGCGCGCCCCGCACAACCGCAAGGCGGCGGGCATGCGCGCCGATCCCACCGCCGGATGGCGGTCCCCGGCGGCACCGGCGAGCGGCCCGCATCGGGCGGCGCTCAGGCACCGGTGACCGGCCTGCGGCGGGCGGCGCTCAGGTGCCGGTGACCGGCCTGCGGTGGGCGGTGTTCAGGTGCCGGTGACCGGCCTGCGGTGGGCGGTGTTCAGGTGCCGGTGACCGGCCTGCGGTGGGCGGTGTTCAGGTGCCGGTGACCGGCCTGCGGTG
>NZ_JBSGJX010000009.1:0-119346 GCF_053605785.1 Nonomuraea sp. NPDC003754 | reverse complement strand
GTGAGCTGTCACCTGGCGCCGGCGGCCGTGCTCAGGAGGAGCTGGTGATGATCGCGCAGCGTGCGCCGAACGGGTCGTCGACGGCCGCGAAACGGCCCACTCCCTCCATCGACTCCGCCGGCATGACGACGGTGGCGCCGAGCTCCTGCGCGCGGGCGAGCGTGGCGTCGCAGTCGGCGACCTCGAAGTAGGGCAGCCAGTGCGGCGCGTCACCCTCCCCGAGCGGCGCGAGGCCGCCGAAACTCGCGTCGTCGCCCTCGGCGGTCGAGATCACGATGTAGTCCATGGGGCCCATCGGCACCGTCTCGACCCTCCATCCGAAGACGGCCTGGTAGAACGGCTGGACGGCGGCGGGATCGGACACGTGGAGCTCGGCCCAGGCCAGCGAGCCCTGTTCGGTGACGAGGTCGAGGCCCTTGGTGTCGCCGCCCTGCCAGACGGCGAAGCGGGCGCCGGCCGGATCGGTGAAGTGCGCCATGCGCCCCGCGGTGAAGACGTCGAACGGCTCGGCGCGGACACGGCCGCCGTGCTGCATGACCAGCTTGGCCGTCGCGTCGGCGTCGGGGGTGGCGAAGTAGGTGGTCCACGCCGCGGTGGCCCCCTCTTCCATGAGCGGCCCGAGAGCCGCGACGGTCCTGCCGTCCTGCTGGAAGAAGCCGTAACCGCCGGCGTCGGGCCCCGCCGACTGGAAGGCCCAGCCGAAGACGCCACGGTAGAAGGCGGCGGCCGCCTCGACGTCGGGAACGCCGAGGTCGATCCAGTCGGGCGCGCCTGGAAGGAACTGGGTGGTCAGCATGCAGCCAGCTTGACACCCGCCACCGGCGAAAACCGGGAACGCCGACGGGCGCAGCGGGTCGCGCGTGCGGGGGCGCGTTTTCCCTCCGAAACCGGGTAGCTGATCGCCGTCATGTCCCAGCGAGCGGGGAGGCCGACGATGCCGCTCATCGACACCGAATGCGTTCGGAAGCTGCTGGAGTCAGGCGACCCCGACGCGACCCTGGTGTACGTGCGGGGCGACTGCGTGGTGATGCCGGGTGACCAGATCGACGAGGCGCACCGCGGACTGGTCATCGCCAGGCGTGCCGACCTGAGGGAGTTCGTCGCCGGTGAGCACGCCACCGAGCAGCAGCTGGAGACGCTCGCGCACCGGCTCGACAACGTGGTCCGCGACCTGGGCTCGTAGGGGCGGGGTCACCACTCGTTCTCGTACCAGCGGCGCAGCCGGTCGAGGACCGCCCGCAGCGCGTCCGGGTCGGCCGCGGGTCCGCCGGACCGGGCGTCGCCGGCGATCGAGGCGGCCAGCCGTACGGCGTCGCTGACGTGGGCCTCGGCCACGTCGACGGTCGTGATGCGCCGCCAGAGCGGCCAGTCGAGGTCCACGGCCGCGCCGAGCTCGTGGAGCACGCCCACGTCGCCGGTCTCGAACGCCGCGCGCCAGTGGTCGCCCGCCTGCGCCGCCAGCACGGCCATGATCTCGTCGTCGGTCGGCCCGGCGCCGGCCGCCGCCTGCTCGAAGGCGGCGTAGGCGTCGGGCCCGAACAGCACGAACCGCACGTCCTCCACGTCGGTGTGCGCGGCGGTGACGGCACACACGGCGATGCGGGCGGCGTCGTCGAGCGGCCAGCCGTAGATGCCGGCGGAGACGGCGGGGAAGGCCACGCTGGCCGCGCCCAGCGAGTCGGCGACCTTCAGCGACTCGCGGTAACAGGAGGCCAGCAGCGCGGCGCGGTCCTGCTCGGCGGAGTGGACGGGGCCGACCGTGTGGATCACCCAGCGGGCCGGGAGCCGGCCCGCCGTGGTGGCGGCGGCCTGGCCGGTCGGCAGGCCGCGGCCGTACCGAGAGGCGCGCAGTTCGCGGCACTCCTCCAGGATCGCCGGACCGCCGCGCCGGTGGATGGCGCCGTCCACCCCGCCGCCGCCCATGAGAGAGGAGTTGGCGGCGTTGACGACGGCGTCGACCTGCTGCTCGGTGATGTCACCCTGAACCAGCGTGAGCCTCATGTGAAGGTCCTACCCCCGGATGCGCGGCTGTCAGAGCCCGTACTCCTCCAGCAGCCGCAGCCACACCTCGCTGACCGTCGGAAACGCCGGTACGGCGTGCCACAGCGTCTCGAGCGGCACCTCGGCTGTGACCGCGACCGTGGCGGCGTGCAGCATCTCGGCCACGGCGGGCCCCACGAACGTGACGCCCAGCAGCACCCTGCGCCGCTCGTCGACGACCGCCTTGACCCGCCCGGTGTATCCCTCGCCGAGCAGCGACGCGCCCGCGACGCTGCCCATGTCGTACTCGACCACGCGCACGTCGAAGCCCTCGTCGCGGGCCGCCCGCTCGGTACGGCCGACCGAGCAGACCTGCGGGTGGGTGAACACCACCTGGGGGGCGCCCTTGCCGTCGGCGCTGTCGCGCAGCGAGGGGGCGTCGTCGGGCCTGCCGTCGGCGCGGGCGGCGATGACGTCGCCGCACACCCTGGCCTGGTACTTGGCCATGTGGGTGAGCAGGTTGCGGCCGTTGACGTCGCCCACCGCGTACAGCCAGTCCGATCCGGGTACCCGCATGCTGTCGTCCACCTCGACGGGGCCGTTCAGATCGAGCCCGACCCCGTCGGTGGCGGGCCGGCGGCCGGTGGCCACCAGCAGCTCGTCGGCCACCACGTTGTCGCCGCCCTCCAGGTGGACGGTGACGGGGCCGCCGTCGCCGTCCCGCTCGACGCGGGTCACCTTGGCGCCGAGCCGTACGTCGATCCCCGCCTCGCGCATCGCGTCGACCAGCATCCGCCCGGCGTACGGCTCCATCCGCCCGAGCAGGCCGCCGCCGCGCACCAGCACCGTCGTCTCGGCGGCGCCCAGGGAGTGCAGCGCCTGCGCCATCTCGCAGGCCACCACCCCGCCGCCGAGGACGATCAGGCGACCGGGCACGTCGCGGACCGTGGTGGCGTCCCTGCTGAACCACGGCCTGGCCTCGGCCAGCCCCGGCACCGGCGGGACGACGGGGACGCTGCCGGTGGCCAGCACCACCGCGTGCCGGGCGCGGAGGGTGGTGACCGTGCCGTCCTTGCCCGTCACCTCCACCAGACGCTCGCCCGCCAGGCGCCCCCTGCCGCGCAGGAGCGTCGCGGGCAGCGAGGTGACCCACTCCGCCTGGCCGCTGTCGTCGAGGTTGCCGACCGCCTTGTCCCTGGAGTTGAGCACCGCCGCCACGTCGATGGGCCCGTCCAGCGTCAGGCCGGGGACCATGGCCACCTCGGCCGCCAGCTCCATCGGCCGCAGCAGCGCCTTGCTGGGAACGCACGCGTAGAAGGAGCACTCGCCTCCGGTGAGGTGATCCTCGACCACGGCGCAGGACAGGCCGCCGCGCACCACCCGCCCTGCCACGTTCTCTCCTGCGGGACCCGCGCCGATCACGACCACGTCCACGTCGGTGCTCTGCATCGTCATGTTCCGACGGTACGGCCTGCGGGACCGAAGACCGTCACCAGGTCAGGCGAACCGCCTCGGGGAGCGGTGGCAGGAAGGTCGGCCCCCGCCGCCTGCGGGCCTCGGCGCAGACGGGGCACGGGTCGCGGGAGAAGGCCTCCGCGGTCACCCGCTCGTCGTCGCGGGCGCACGATCTCCGGACAAGATCGGACCGTGCGGTCATGGCCGGAGAAACACGAAACCCCAGGCCCGAGGGCCTGGGGTAGTGGTGGACGATACTGGGATTGAACCAGTGACCTCTTCCGTGTCAGGGAAGCGCTCTCCCGCTGAGCTAATCGTCCGAGGTGGAGACGGGATTTGAACCCGTGTGGACGGCTTTGCAGGCCGCTGCCTCGCCTCTCGGCCACTCCACCGAGGGAGGCCTTCAGCTATGGCCTCTCCGAGCGGAAGACGGGATTCGAACCCGCGACCCTCACCTTGGCAAGGTGATGCTCTACCACTGAGCCACTTCCGCGTTGCCGCTCGTTCGCGGCGACAAGGAAACTCTAGCGGAGTTTCCGAGCACATGCGTCATCCATCGCTCCTGCGTAGCTGCCTGGCGACACTCCGCTCCGTCGACGGCAGGCTCAGGAAGATCTCCAGGATCCTGGTCAGCCGGTGGACCTCGATGCGATGGAAGGCGGGACCCTCCGAACGCGCCAGCATCAGCACGAGCGCCAGCGGGGGCAGCGGAGCGGCGATGACGTGCAGACCAGACTCCAGGCTGGCGGCCAGCGGCCGCGGCGGGGTGAGGTCGAGCATGGGCACCTCCCGCGGGGCGCGCCAGCTGGAGTAGACGGGGGTGCGCGGATCGCCGTCGGTGGCCGCCGCCGCCCAGTCGGCGCTGAACAGCACCGGCATCGAGTCGATCAGCGTGGACAGCCCCCTGTCGCCCGCGGTGGCGATGTACTTGAGGATCTCCAGCTCGGGATAGGTGCCGGGGGCCTCGCGCGTGGTCCAGAAGCCTTCCACCGTGACGCCCGGCACCCCGGCCAGGCTCTTGGCCAGGGCCTCCTTCGAGACGCCGTCGGGACAGAAGACCGTGAGGTCGTCGAGCGCCCTGCCCGCGCCCCGCTCAAGTACGGTGACCTGGGTGATGTCGGCTCCCGCCGTACCGAGGACGTGGGTGATCCGGCCAAGGGCGCCGGGCCGGTCGGGCAACGCGACGCGCAGTCGCAGAAGCATCCATGGCCTCCCGAGGTCGCAGATCGATCCCAGGTCACACCCTATCCGCGAATAACGCTCACGGCCGCTGGTGCGCTAGAACTTAACGAACCGCAAGCCGAAGCAGTCACAGGAAGCGAGGGCGGCGTTCCGCCATGAAGATCGGGCCCCTCGAGGTGTGGCCACCGGTGGTGCTCGCGCCCATGGCGGGCATCACCAACGCGCCCTTCAGGGTGCTCTGCCGCGAGCAGGGCGCCGGGTTGTTCGTGTGCGAGATGATCACCACCAGGGCCCTGGTCGAGCGCAACGCCAAGACCCTGCGGATGATCAGGTTCGCCGACACGGAGCGGCCCAGGAGCATCCAGCTCTACGGCGTCGACCCCGAGATCGTCGGCAGGGCGGCGAAGATGATCGCCGAGGAGGACCTGGCCGACCACATCGACCTCAACTTCGGCTGTCCCGTGCCCAAGGTCACCCGCAGGGGCGGCGGGTCGGCGCTGCCGTACAAGAGGAACCTGCTGCGGCGGATCCTGCGCGCCGCGGTGAGCAACGCGGGCGCCCTCCCCGTGACGATGAAGATGCGCAAGGGCATCGACGACGACCACCTCACCTACCTCGACGCAGGCCGGATCGCGGTCGAGGAGGGCGTGGCCGCCATCGCCCTGCACGGCCGTACGGCCAGGCAGCACTACGGCGGCGTCGCCGACTGGAGCGCGATCAGGCGGCTGAAGGAGGCCGTCACCGAGATCCCCGTCCTCGGCAACGGCGACATCTGGAGCGCCGACGACGCCCTGCGCATGGTGGCCGAGACCGGCTGCGACGGCGTGGTCGTGGGGCGCGGCTGCCTCGGGCGGCCCTGGCTGTTCAAGGACCTGGACAACGCCTTCAACGGCGGCGCGGAGCGGGCCAGGCCGACCCTCGGCGAGGTCGCCGACACCATGGCCAGGCACGCCGAGGGGCTCACCGCGTGCTTCGACGTCGAGCGCTACGCCGTCGCCGACTTCCGCAAGCACGTCGGCTGGTACCTCAAGGGCTTCTCCGTCGGCGCCGACCTGCGGCGCGAGCTGGCCACCGCCGAGTCGCTCGACGGGCTCAGGGCGGGCCTGGCCAAGCTCGACCGCGACCAGCCGTGGCCGCCCAACACCGACACCCCGCGCGGCAAGTCGGGCGAGCGCGACCGGGTGCACCTGCCCGACGGCTGGCTCGACGACCCCTACGACAGCGTCGTCCCCGAAGAGGCGGAGTCGGACGTCTCGGGTGGCTGACCGGCTCTTGACCGGCACCACATGATCCCTTGACTATCTGTCGGTGCACCTGGGTAACGTGCCCAGCGTGAGCGCCTCTTCCACCGAGGACCTGATCGCCGCCTACGACGCCGAGCGGCCCGTCCGCCGGCTCAGCGAGCGCCCCGCGGCCCTGGTGACGATCGTCTCGCTCGGGCTGGCGCTCTACGTGCTGTGGTGGACCTTCTTCCCCGGCGCGCTCCAGCCGTACCGGATCGGGTTCCTGGCGGTCGTGCTGCCGCTGGTGTTCATCTGCTACGGCCGCGACAAGGAACGCCCCTCGCTCCTCGACTGGACCCTGGCGGGCCTGTCGCTGGTGGCCTGCCTCTACCCGCTGGTGACCTTCGACGAGTTCATCAGGCGCGCCTTCGACCCGACCACGCTCGACGTCGTCACGGGCCTGGCGATCACCGCGCTGGTGCTCGAGGCGGCGCGCAGGACCGTCGGCTGGATCCTGCCGGCCGTCTGCCTGGTCTTCATCGCCTACGCCTACTGGGGCGGCTGGATCCCGATCGGCTGGGCGATCGGCCACCGCGGCTACGACGTCGACCGGATCGTCGTCGCCTTCACGATGGGCACCGAGGGCATCTACGGCGTCCCGCTCGACGTGGCGGCCACCTACATCATCCTGTTCACGATCTACGGCGCGGTCCTCGACCACTCCGGCGCCGGCAAGTTCTTCGTCGACGTCTCGCTGGCCGCCTTCCGCCGGTCACGCTCGGCGCCCGGCCGTACGGTGGCCATGGCGGGCTTCCTGCTCGGCACGGTCAGCGGCTCGGGCGTGGCCACCACCGTCAGCGTCGGCAGCGTGGCCTGGCCGGTCCTCAGGCGCGCCGGGTATCCGCGAGAGCAGGCCGGCGGCGTGCTGGCCGCCTCCGGCATCGGCGCGATCCTGTCGCCGCCCACGCTGGGCGCCGCGGCGTTCATCATCGCCGAGTACCTCAGGGTCAGCTACCTGCAGGTGCTGCTCTACGCCACCATCCCGACGGTGCTCTACTACCTGGGCATCTTCCTGGCGATCGAGATGGACGCCAGGAAGTACGGCACGCACGCGGTCGCCGTCGACGCCCCCAGGGCAGGACACCTGATCAAGCGGTTCGGCTACCACTTCAGCTCGCTCTTCGTGATCATCATCCTGATGGCGGCCGGCCAGTCGCCCTTCCGCGCGGTCGTCTACGCGACGCTGCTGGCCTTCGCGCTGTCGTTCCTCGACCCCGAGCACCGGCTCACGCCGCGCAGGGCCGCCGAGGCGCTGGCCGCGGGCGTCAAGGGCGTGCTGCCGGTGGCGGCCACCTGCGCGGCGGCCGGCACGATCGTCGCGGTCGTCACGCTGACCGGGCTCGGGCTGAAGGTCAGCTCGCTCATCGTCGGGCTGTCGGGCGGCAACCTGGTCGCCACCGCCGTGCTGTGCGCGGTGGCGGTGCTGCTGCTCGGCCTGGCCGTGCCCGTGACGGCGTCGTTCGTGATCGCCGCCGTCATCATCGGGCCCGCGCTGACCAAGCTCGGGGTGAGCTTCCCCGAGGCGTACATGTTCATCTTCTATTACGCGGTGCTGTCGGAGGTGAGCCCGCCGACCGCGCTGTCGGCCTTCGCCGCCTCCGCCCTGACCGGCGGCAACGCCTACCGCACCATGCTCGCCACGTGGAAGTACTCCCTGCCCGCCTTCCTCGTGCCGTTCGCGTTCGTGCTGACCCCGGCGGGAGGCGCCCTGCTGGGGCAGGGGACCCCCTGGCAGATCGCCTGGACGTTCGCCGCGTCGGCGCTGGCGGTCGTGGCGCTCGCGGTGGCCACGGGCGGGCCGGCGGGTCCCGCCGAGCGGGTCCTGTGCGGGGCGGCGGCGCTGCTGCTCCTGGTGCTGTCCCCGGTGCCGATCGCGATCGGCTCAGGTCTTGCTCTGCTGGCGCTCGCCGTACACCTAGTGAGGAGACGCACATGAGGTTGTTGTCCGCGGCGTTCATGGCGGCCTGCATGGCCGGGGTGGTGGCCCTGGCCGGCTGCGGAGGCGACAGGAGCGCCGAACGAGCAGAACAGCCGACGGGAGGCGGCGGCGGGAAACGGCTGTCGATCGCGACCGGCAACACCACCGGCGTCTACTACATCATGGGGGGCGGCCTGGCCGACCTCATCACCAAGAACCTGCCCGGCTACGAGGCCACGGCCGAGGCGACCGGCGCGTCGGTGGAGAACATCCAGCGCGTGGCCAGGGGCGACTCCGACCTCGGCTTCACCCTCGCCGACTCCGCGGCCGACGCGGTGCAGGGCAAGGGCGCCTTCTCCGCGCCCCAGCCGATCAGGGCCCTGGCCCGCCTGTACAACAACTACACGCAGGTCGTGGCGAGCGCCGGGTCCGGTGTCAAGAGCATCGCCGACCTCAAGGGCAAGCGGGTCTCCACCGGCTCGCCCAACTCCGGCACCGAGGTGATCTCGCTGCGGCTGCTCAAGGCGGCCGGCCTCGACCCCGACAAGGACGTCACCCGCCAGGCGCTCGGCCTGCCCGAGAGCGTCGACGCGCTGAAGTCCGGCGGGCTCGACGCGCTGATCTGGTCGGGCGGGCTGCCTACCCCCGGCATCACCGACCTGACGACCACCATGAAGGACGAGGCGGTCTTCGTGCCGCTCGCCGACGTGCTGCCCAAGCTGCAGGCCGAGCACGGGCAGGTCTACACGGCGGGCAGCATCGGCAAGGACGTCTACCAGGCGCCGGCCGACGTCGCCACGGTGGTGGTGCCCAACCTGCTGGTCGTCAACGAGAAGATGGACCCCGCGCTGGCCGGGAGCATCACGAAGCTGATCTTCGACCACCACGCCGACCTGGTGGCGGTCTCGAAGGCGGCCACGGAGATCAACAAGGAGACGGCGGTGCGGACCGAGCCCGTCATGCTGCACGACGGGGCCAAGAAGTACTTCGGCTCCTAGCCGAGATCTTTCACAGATCCAGAAGACCGGGCGCGCGGCCGCGGCGTCACACCTCGACGGGGCCGCCGCTGCGCCAGTAGACGTTGGCGTCCCTGCTCAGCAGGTCGTGATCGACCAGGTAGCGCCGCAGCGCCGAGAAGTCGTGGTGGAAGGCCCGCAACGCCACGTTGACGTCCTTCTCGGTGTAGCGGACGCCCGGCTCGAACACCCTCACGATGTGGCGCAGGACCACCAGGCGCTTGTCCGCCTTCGCCGGGATCTCCCTCAGCCGGCCGTCCACCAGGAACGCCTGCAGGACCCGCTCCTCCTGGGTCATGGCCCGCGGTGGCGGGGCCGCCGCCTTCAGCAGCTCGCGGAACCGCTCGGGGCGCGCCGCCCAGCTCCCGTCCGCATGCCGTACGGCCAGGCCGCCGCGCTCGAGCCGGACGAGGACGTCCTCGTCGGCCTCCGGCCGCTCGCCCAGCACCAGCGCGGCGAAGGCGCGCAACGTCGCGTCCTGGTGGAGGAGCCCGAGGACTCGCCGGATGTCTTCGTCGTTCATGCAGCCATTTTGAACCATTGGATCACCTCAAGCGTCTGATCCACCGTGATGACCAACTTCCTGCTCGCCGGCGCCCTCGCGTTGACCGCCTCCGCCCCCACCGTCCCCCCTGGCTTCCTGCTCTGGGACAAGGCGGCGACCGCGAAGGACAACGACCCCGAGACGAACTGGGCCGTCAGCAGGCGCACCACGGCCAAGCTGACCGTGAACCCGTGCGACAAGGCCGCGCTCGCCTCGGCGGGCCGCGTCGCCGCTCGGACGATCATCTACACGGCGGTCCCCGACTTCCAGAAGTCCGAGCAGGTGATCCTCTACTCGACCAAGGAGCAGGCCACGCAGGCGCTGGCGGATCTCAGGTCGGCGGTGCGGACCTGCGCGTCGGCCAAGAGCGGTCAGTCGGACTACAGGTACTCGGTGAAGGCCGTCACGCTGGGCGACGAGGGCCTGGCCGTGACCGGGCAGGTCTACATGGGCCGCAAGGCCGCCATCGGCGGCGAGCGCGCGATCGTCGCCCGCAAGGGCACCGCCCTGGTGCTGTACTCGCAGGCGGGGGAGTGGGGCAAGCCCGCCGCCGCGGATTTCGCGGCCCAGACGAAGGACGCCACGAAGATGCTGGGGAAGATCTGCACGATCGCGTCGTGCTGAATGTCACGAGCTTGAGACAGGATCATGACACGATCGCGGCGTCGTGACGGGAGGCTTGGTGGAGAAACGTGTGCCGGGGCGTCCATTGCCAGTCCGTTCCGGCACACGTTCATCGTTTCCGCGGGCTCGTACGCCGATCGCGGCCGGCTCTGGGCGGTGATGACGCGCCCGCCGGGAAACCTGGGTGTCCGCCGGTGACGCCGGCCGTTCTGGTCAGCGGTGGCGGCCCGCCGTGCCCGCGTGGAACACACGCTCCCTGGCGAGGGACAGGGCGAACTCGACGGCGCCCGCCCGGACCGCGTTGCCGCCGACGACGCTGGGCAGCAGCACGGTGCGCGCCTCGACATCGGCGACTCGGTCGGCGACGCGCTGGTGGAGCGCCTGGCCTCCCGCCCGCAGGAGCGGCCCGCCGAGCACCACGAGACCTGGGTCGAGGACCGCGACGAGCCCGCTGACGGCGACGGCCAGGCGGGCGGCCACCTCGTCGAGAAGCGCGGGGTGCCCGCTCGCGAGCGCGCGGGCCGCGGCCTCGGTGGCATCCCAGGACTCCGAGGCGCCACCCGGCATCCGGACGGCGGCGCGCGTCTCTTCCGGGGCGCCCGGCGCGCGGGCGGCGCCCCAGGCGCGGACGAGGTCGTTGACCGCGTCGGCGCCCAGCAGCGAGCCGAGGGGGCGGCCGTCGGGCGTCAGGATGGACCCCACCTCGCCGCCCCGGCCGGACGCGCCGCGCCAGAGCCTGCCGTTCAGGACGATGCCCGAGCCGAGCCCCTGGCCGAGCCAGAGCAGCGCGAAGGTGTCGGCTCCCCGGGCGGCGCCGGCCGCCTGCTCCTCGAGGGCGACCAGGTTGACGTCGTTCTCCATGCGGATGCGGGGATTGCCGAGCAGTTCGCGCAGCGGCGCGAGGTCGTGCACCCGCCGCCGGTGGGGCAGCCCGCTCACCGTGTCGAGGCGGTCGCCGGCGCCGCTGTCGACGATGCCCGGCATGCCCACCACGATCTGGTCGAGGGCGGCCGCCGCCAGCCCCGCCTTGCCCGCCGCCGCGTGCAGCGCCCCGGCGAGCGTGGTGACGGGGTCGCGCTCTCCGGTCGTGGCGATCCTGTGCTCGGCGATCGGCCGGCCCGCGAGGTCGGCCACCGCCACGTCGAGCCGGGAGGAGGTGACGTCGACGCCCGCCACGTGTCCGGCGGAGCCGTCCAGCGCCCACATCTGGGCGGCGGGGCCCACGCTTCCCGACTTGCGCCCGCCCTTGCGCACCAGGCCCGCGCTCTCCAGGCGGCGCAGCACCTCGGCGGCGGCCGCCTTCGACAGCCCGGTCCTGGACTCGAGCTCGCCCCTGGTGAGCGGTCCGTCGCCGAGCAGGAGCTCGAGGGCGGCGCGCTCGTTGAGTGTCCGCAGCACGCGCGGGCTCCCCGACGTCATGATGGTCCTTTCCCCGTGGCGGACCTCAGCCCCGCCTGGGAGCCCCGGTCACAGGCGGTTCAGACCGAGGACGTGGAGGACGGCGCGGCCTTCCTCGTCGGAGGCGGCCAGGTCGACCTGCGCGTCGATGCCCCAGTCGCCGTCGCCCGCCGGATCCTTGATGACCTGGCGCACCTTCCAGAGCTCCTTCTCCTCCGAGATGCGCAGCAGGCCGGGTCCGCGGGCGTCGGCGTCGGTGAAGATCTCCTCGTGCTCGTCGTAGTAGGCGTCGAGCGCCGCGCCCCAGTCGACGTCGGGAGCCAGTTCCTCGAGCTCGTGCTCCTTCTCCAGCGAGCACAGCTCGACCAGCCGGAACATCGCGTTCCTGACCAGGACGCGGAACGCGCGCGGGTTGCCGGTGACGGGCCTGACCGTGCGCTCCAGCTCCTGTTCCTGCTCCAGCGCCGCCTCGGGGTTGCTGAGCTTCTCCCACTCGTCGATCAGCGAGGAGTCGACCTGGCGAACCAGCTCGCCGAGCCATTCGATGAGGTCGACGAGGTCGTCGGTCTTGAGATGCTCGGGGATCGTACGGCTCAGCGTCCGGTAGGCGTCGGCGAGGTAGCGCAGCACCGCGCCTTCCGACCGGGACAGCTCGTAGAACTGGATGTACTCGGTGAAGGTCATCGCGCGCTCGTACATGTCGCGCACGACGGCCTTGGGGCTGACGGTGTAGTCGGCGACCCAGGGGTGGCCGCGCCGGTAGGTCTCGTAGGCGCCGAGCAGCAGCGTCTCCAGCGGCATCGGATACATGATCTCCTGCAGCTGTTCCATGCGCTCTTCGTACTCGACGCCGTCGGCCTTCATCTGCGCCACGGCCTCGCCGCGGGCCTTCTTCAGCTGCGCCGACAGCACCTGGCGCGGGTCATCGAGGATGGACTCGACGATCGAAACCATGTCGAGCGCGTAGCTGGGCGACTCGAGGTCGAGCAGGTCGAAGGCGGCCAGCGCGAAGGTGGACAGCGCCTGGTTGAGGGCGAAGTCCTCCTGCAGGTCGATGGTGAGGCGCGCCATCCTGCCCTGCTCGTCGGGCTCGCGCAGCTTCTCCACCACGCCGCCGGCCAGCAGCGAGCGGTAGATCGCGATGGCCTGGCTGATGTGCCGCCGCTGCCACTTGCGGTCCTCGTGGTTGTCGGTCAGCAGGTGCTTCATGGCCGCGAAGCAGTCGCCTGGCCGGTTGATGACGGCGAGCAGCATGGCGTTGCTGACCTTGAAGCGGGAGGCCAGCGGCTCGGGCTCGGCCGTCTGCAGCTTCTCGAACGTCTCCTCGCTCCAGCCGACGAACCCCTCCGGCGGCTTCTTGCGGGCGTAGCCGCGGCGCCGCTTGGGGTCGTCGCCGATCTTGGCCAGTGCCTTGGCGTTCTCGATGTCGTGCTCGGGGGCCTGGCAGGCGACGTAGCCGATCGTGTCGAAGCCGGCGCGGCCCGCGCGCCCGGCGATCTGGTGGAACTCGCGGGCGCGCAGCCGGCGCACCCTGTTGCCGTCGTACTTCGACAGGGCGGTGAACAGCACGGTCCTGATGGGGACGTTGACGCCGACGCCGAGCGTGTCGGTGCCGCAGATGACCTTCAGCAGGCCGGCCTGGGCCAGCCGCTCCACCAGGCGCCGGTACTTGGGCAGCATGCCGGCGTGGTGGACGCCGATGCCGTGCCGTACCAGGCGGGACAGGGCCCGCCCGAACCGGGTGGTGAACCGGAAGTTGCCGATCAGGGCGGCGATGGCCTCCTTCTCGGCCTTCGTCGCCATGTTGATGGACATCAGGGACTGGGCGCGCTCCATCGCGGCGGCCTGGGTGAAGTGGACCACGTAGACGGGCGCCTGGCCCGTGCTGAGCATCTCCTCGAGAGTCTCGTGCAGCGGGGTCATCCGGTAGGAGTAGACCAGCGGGACGGGCCGCTCGGCGTGCTTGACGACCGAGGTCTCCCTGCCGGTGCGCCGGGTGAGGTCCTCCATGAACATGCTGACGTCGCCGAGCGTGGCCGACATCAGTACGAACTGCACGTGCGGCAGCTCCAGCAACGGCACCTGCCACGCCCAGCCGCGGTCGGGCTCGGCGTAGAAGTGGAACTCGTCCATGACGACCTGGCCGATGTCGGCGGCGGCGCCGTCGCGCAGGGCCACGTTGGCCAGGATCTCGGCGGTGCAGCAGATGATCGGCGCGCCGGGGTTGACGCTGGCGTCGCCGGTCATCATGCCGACGTTCTCGGTGCCGAACAACGCCACCAGGTCGAAGAACTTCTCCGAGACCAGCGCCTTGATCGGCGCGGTGTAGAACGTGCGCTGGTCGCGGGTCAGGGCGGCGAAGTGGGCTCCCGCCGCGACCAGGCTCTTGCCGGACCCGGTCGGGGTGGCGAGGATCAGGTTGTTTCCCGAGACGACCTCGATCAGCGCCTCTTCCTGCGCCGGATAGAGGGTGAGCCCCCGTTCGGAGTTCCACGTGACGAACGCGTCGAAGATGGCATCGGGATCGGCGTCGATCTCTTCGGGGAGGCGGTCAATGAGGCTCACCCTCTCCATCTTGCCAAGGACAGGGCCGAACTGGTTAACGAGCGGCCGTCAGGACCGCGTACGGAGGCGGTGAGGAATCACAGGCGAGCGCGGGGAGCGGTCAGGAGCAGGCCGCCCGCGATGGCGAGCGTCGAGACCACGGGGACCGCGCCCGGCGCGAAACCGAAGGCGGTCAGCCCCAGCAGCCCGCCGCCGACCAGCGCCGCGGCGGCCAGCGAGCTGCGCCACGTGGCGATCCCGTACGGCAGCGCCGGCGGCTCCTCGAACCTGGCGAACATCCGCAGCAGCGGCCAGATGACCAGGCAGAGCGCGCCGAACCACACCGGCCACCCCGCCAGCCAGCCGAGTCCGCCAGGCTCGGGGGTGCCGACGCCGAGCCCGACCACCACCACGCCGCTCACCGCGAACAGCGCGGGCATGTGCCACAGGTAGACGGTCATCATCCTGGGCCCCGCCCAGGCCACCAGCCGCTCGGTGCGCAGCCGCGTGATCCACGGCCGCAGCAGCGTGGCCAGGCCGATCTGCCCGACGCCGACGGCCAGGACGGCCAGCGTGGGCGGCGCCATGTTCGACATCCCGGCGCCGGGCAGCCCGATCATGCTGCCGGGGTAGGGGCCGAAGCCCACCAGCAGCGCCGCGGCGCCGTACCCCGCCAC
Source organism: Nonomuraea sp. NPDC003754 (assembly GCF_053605785.1). Taxonomy (NCBI): domain Bacteria; kingdom Bacillati; phylum Actinomycetota; class Actinomycetes; order Streptosporangiales; family Streptosporangiaceae; genus Nonomuraea; species Nonomuraea sp. NPDC003754. The sequence goes on along the minus strand of NZ_JBSGJX010000009.1, from coordinate 104,725 downwards.
GGCCAGCAGGCCGGGACGGCCCAGCCTGCCGTCGGTGTAGCAGAAGCCGAGCTGGTGGACGGCCAGCCACACGAAGCCGATGTTGAGGTAGCCGACCAGGTCGACACCGGAGGTGAACCTGACCAGGTCGGTGGCCACCGCGCCGGCGACCAGGACGGCCGGCACCCGCCAGCCGTACCGGTCGTGCAGCCTGAGCATCAGCGGCGTCGCGGCGACCGCGATCAGGTAGACGACCAGGAACCACAGCAGCTGCCCGGTCAGCCGCGAGCCCACCTCCAGCGGCTGCGCGGGCACCCCGAACGTGGCCAGCACGTGCGGGAGCGGGATCCAGACCGCCGCCAGCGGCAGCACCGGCCAGGCCAGCCGGCGCAGCCGTACGGCCAGCCACGCGGGCGCGGTGCCGGGTGCACGGCGGAAGCTGATGGCGTTGGCCGCGCCGCCCGCGAAGAACACCAGCGGCATGACCTGGCTGATCCAGGTGACCACCCACACGCCGGGGGCCGACAGCGCGTTCCCCGTGGTCAGGCGGACACCGTCGTAGCCCAGGACGGGGATCGTCCAGTGCTGGAGCACCACCAGGGCCATGCCCGCGAGCCGCAGCACGTCGATGAAGGAGTCCCTGGCAGGGGCGCGTACGGCGGGGCGTTCGAGCAGGACGGTCATGGGGAGGCCTCGATTCGGAAGGTGGTGGTTCAAGGCTTCCGTCCGGGGCCGCCGAGCACAGTCCCGCAGCCCGCCGTCTTGTGGTCAAGATCTCACCACCGCGGGTGGTAGGGCTGGCCCTACCCCCGGACGCCTGCCCGCAGGGGCGAGAACGGGTCCGCCGGGCTCGTAGCGTGGTGTCATGCGCTCCCTGATGAGACGTGTCCTGCTGGACACGCGCTACCTGCTGGTCGGCTTCCCCACGGCGATCATCGCCTTCCTCCTGCTCGTCTCCGGATTCGCGCTGGGTCTCGGTACCGTGGTGGTGTGGGTCGGGGTGCCCGTCCTGTGCGGCACCCTGATGGTGGCCAGGGGGTTCGCCGACGTGGAGCGCGGCTGGCTGTCCGACGTACTCCACCGTCCCGCCATCAGGCCCCGCTACCGGCAGCCGCCGGAGGGCGCGGGCCGTTTCCGCCGCCTGGTGAACCCGCTGACCGCGGGCCAGTCATGGCTGGACCTGCTGCACGGCATCGTCAACTTCCCGATCGCGATCGCCACGTTCGTGGTGACGGTGGTGTTCTGGGCGGTCCCGATCCTGGGGCTGTCCTATCCGGTCTACGGCTGGATCACCTCCCGCATCCCCGGGAACATGGAGCTTCCCGAACTGCTCGGCCTGGGCGACGGCTACCTGGTCAACACGGCCTTCTACGTCGCGATCGGCCTGGCGGGCGCCCTGGTCCTGCCGTTCGTGGTCAGGGGCGCGGCGCTGCTGCGCGCGGGGCTCGGCAGGGCGCTGCTGACGAGTGTCGCCGAGCTGCAGGAGCGCATCGACGACCTGGCGGAGGGCCGGGCCGCGGCGGTCTCGGCCGAGGCCGACGCGCTGCGCCGGCTGGAGCGCGACATCCACGACGGCCCGCAGCAGCGCCTGGTGTCGCTGGCGATGGACCTGTCCAGGGCGCAGCGCCAGCTGAAGAAAGACCCGCAGGCCGCCCACGCGACGCTCGACGGGGCCATCACCGCCACCCGCGAGACGCTGGACGAGCTGCGCGCCCTCTCGCGCGGCATCGCGCCGCCGATCCTGGCCGACCGGGGCCTGGCGCCCGCGCTGGCCGCCCTGGCGGGCAGGTGCACGGTGCCCGTCGACCTGGACGTGCAGGTCGCCGAGCGCTACGTCGCGGCAGTGGAGAACACGGTCTACTACGTCGTCGCCGAGTCGCTGACGAACATCGCCAAGCACAGCCGCGCCACCACCTGTTCGGTGCAACTCAGCAGGGTGGGGAACACGCTGATGCTGACGATCGGCGATGATGGGGTGGGCGGCGCACACGTCGCCAAGGGACACGGTCTGGCCGGGCTGGCCGACCGGCTGCGCGCGGTCGACGGCGAGCTGGTCGTGAGCTCGCCCGTGGGCGGGCCGACAGTGATCATCGCGGAGGTGCCGTGCGGGTAGTCGTGGCCGATGACGCGGTCCTGATCAGGGAGGGCCTGATCAGGCTGCTGGAGGAGTTCGGCTGCGAGGTGGTGGCGGCGGTCGGCGACGGAGACGCGCTGGTCGAGGCCGTGGCCATCCACAAGCCGGACGTGTCGGTGGTCGACGTGCGGATGCCGCCGTCGTTCACCGACGAGGGGCTGCGCGCGGCGGTGCGGGCCCGCGGACGGGTGCCGGGGGCGCCCGTGCTGATCCTGTCGCAGTACGTCGAGGTCTCCTATGCCGACGACCTGCTGGCCGACGCCCGCGGCGCGGTCGGCTACCTGCTGAAGGACAGGGTCGTCGACGTCGACGAGTTCATGGAGGGGCTGCGGCGCGTGGCCTCGGGCGGCACGGTCTTCGACCCCCAGGTGGTGGCCCAGCTGATGGTGCGCAGGCGCAGGGACGATCCGCTGGCCCAGCTGACACCGCGGGAGCGGGAGGTGCTGGCCCTGATGGCGGAGGGCAGGTCCAACCCGGCCATCGGCAGGCACCTGGTGATCAGTGACGGGGCGGTGGAGAAGCACATCAGGAGCATCTTCGCCAAGCTCGGGCTCTACGCCGACGACGGCGACCAGCATCGCAGGGTGCTGGCCGTGCTGGCGTACCTGCGCGGCTGAGGCGCGCGGCCGGTCCCGTCAGGACCGGCCGCGAGGGGACTCAGGCCCCGAGCGCGTCCACCAGCTTCTTGCGCTGCTGGGCGCCCAGGCCACCGAGACGGCGCTTCTCGTCGACGCCGGCCTCCTCCATGAGCGCGTTGGCCTTGGCCGGCCCGACGCCCTTGACGGCGCGCAGCGCCTGCGAGACCTTGATCTTCTTGGCGATGTCGTCGTCACGCTCCAGCAGGTCGGCGAAGGTCAGCTCACCGGCCTTGACCTTCGCGAGCAGAGCGGTGCGAGCGGCACGGGCCTCAGCGGCCTTCTCCAGCGCCGCCTTGCGCTGCTCGGGGGTAAGAGTGGGAAGTGCCATCTCGATCTCTCCTCGGGGAGTAATGCTTCGGGATTGTGTTACCCGTGGTGTCGCGGCTAATCATGGCGGATGCCAGCGGTTCGTGTTGCGGAAAGCCGCCGCTCAGCCGGTGCGCCAGACCGAAGCGGCCGCCTCGGCGCACGCCACGTCCTGCGCGACGGTGCCCCCGCTGACCCCCACGCCGCCGACCACGCGCTCTCCTTCACCGTAGTCCGCCCACAAGGGGATGCCACCTCCGAAGCAGACGAAACGGTCGCCCGCGAGGCCGTACAGCTCGCCTCCCGGGACGGTGAGCGGGGCCAGGTCGGCGGTCGCCATCCGGTTGGCCACCGAGGTGTAGGCCTTACCGGGAGCCAGGACGGGACCGGCGATCTCGGCGCCTTCCATGCGCTGGAAGCTCACCAGATGTCCGCCCGCGTCGACCACCGCTACGGAGACGAGCGCGCCCTCGCGGCGGGCCTGCCTGATCGCCGCCTCGCACATCCGTAACGCGATCTCCAACCCCACTGTGTCCCGAAATTTCATGGACTCATGGGTATCGTCCGCCGCGTCACGATTGCAAGATCATCGTGGTTTCTGTCACATTTCCCGTTTCGGGCGTGTCGCGTGCCAGATTTCGAGGCCGTCGGGGGTCAGGAAGGCGTCGAAAACCGACTCCATCGCCCCGACGAGCGGGCCCGTGTCGGCCAGGGCGGAGGGCAGGATCGCCGGCGGCCGGCGGCGGCGCAGTTCCATGAGCGCCTCGTCACAGGAGCGCCGCAACCGCTCGCCGACCAGCGCGACGCCGATGCCCGACACCGTGACCGTCCCGGGGTCGAGGGCGTTGACGAGCGCGCCGATGCCCCTGCCGAGCGCCGCGGCGTTCGCCTCGATCGCCGCCATGGCCGCGGGATCGCCGGCCGCGGCGGCCGCGACGATGCCTTCGGCCTGGTCCCTGCCCCTGCCGCGACCCGCCTTCAGGCCGAGGTGCCGGAGCAGCGCGTTGCGGCCCACCGCGAGGCTGAGGCAGCCCCGGGCGCCGCACGGGCACGGCTCGTCGCCGCCGGCCAGCGGCATGTGGCCGAACTCGCCGGCCGTACCGCCCGCTCCGGTCAGGGGGCGGCCCTCGACGAGCAGGGCGCCGCCGGGGTCGAAGTCGACGTGGATGTGCAGGCCCACGTCCACGCCCCGCAGGTGGCCGCGGCGGGCCTCGGCCAGGCCCGCCAGCCTGGCGTCGTTGCCCACCAGCAGGGGCACGTCGCCGAGCGCGAGCGCCTGGGCCACGTCGACGTCGACCCAGCCGAGGTGGGAGATGTCCAGCATCCCGTCCGCGCGCACGGGGCCCGCCGCCGACAGGCCGACGCCCACCACCCGGGGCCCTAGCCGCCCGAGCCGTTCGCGCAATGCCGCCCCGAGGGACGGCAGGGCGTCGCCGGGCGTGCCGTCGTGGCCGCGCGTGGCCAGCACGCGCGAGCCGCCGCCGAGCTCGCCCGCCGCGATCGTCCAGGTGTCCTCCCGCAGGTCGGCGGCCAGGGCGAGCGGCCCGTCGGGGTGCGGGCCCGGCACCTGGGTCGGCCGCCCCCTCGCGTGCTCGCGCGGCGGCGCCTCCTGGAGCAGCTCGTCCTCGACCAGCCCGGCCACCAGCACCGACGCGGTGCCGCGCGCCAGGGCCAGGTCGCGGGTGAGCTGGGACCTCGTACGGCCGGCCGCGCAGTCGTGCACCGCGCGCAGCAGCCGCAGGCGATTGTGCACGCGCAGGTCTCCCACATCCATGGAAGTCAGTTTATGCTCTAGCCGTGAACAAAAGAGCGCGGATCGGTGTTTTCGGCTTCTTCTTCCTCTGCGGGCTCGTCATGGGCATGTGGGCGGCCGGCCTGCCGGCCCTGAACCAGCGGCTGGCCCTCGGGCCCGAGCGGATCGGCTACACGCTGCTGCTCGTGTCGCTCGGCGCCCTGGTGTCGATGCTGCTGGCCGGCCGGATCGTGGACCGGTGGACCAGCAGGACGGTGTGCTGGATCGCCGGTCCGGTGTCGGCCGCGGTGCTGCTCGGCCCCGCGCTGGCGCCCTCCTACGCGGTGCTGACCGTCACGGCCGTCGTCTTCGGCCTGGGCCTCGGCGCGATCGAGGTGGCGATGAACGTCCACTCCGTCGAGGTCGAGCAGGCCTACGGCCGGCCGATCATCTCGGCCTTCCACGGCACGTGGAGCCTGGGTGGTGCGACCGGCGGCGCGCTCACCGCGCTCGGGCTCAAGCTGGGCGTGGACGGCCAGGCGCTGCTGGTCGGCGCCGCCGTCGTCGTGCCGTTCCTGTACCTGCCCGCCGCCCGCCTCCTGCTGCCAGGACGGCCGGCGGCCTCGTCGGCGCAGCCGGGCGGCGGCATGGGAGCCATGCGGTGGGGCCTGGTCGCCCTGCTCGGCCTGGTCGCCTTCGCCGGGCACCTCAGCGAGGGCGCGGCCATCGACTGGGCGGCCCTGCACGCGGTGTGGGTGCTGGGCACCGACCCCGCCGCCGCGCCGCTGGCGTACACGGTGTTCTCCGTGGCGATGACGTCGGTGCGGCTGCTCGGCGACCCGATCAGGGCCAGGCTGGGACCGGTCCGCACGATCCAGCTCGCCGGCGCCTTCGCCACGGCCGGATACCTGCTGGTCCTGTTCGTGCCCACCGTCGCCGGCGCGTGGGCCGGGTGGGCGCTGGCGGGCATCGGCCTGGCCACCGTGGTGCCCGTCGTCTTCAGCGCCGTGGGCGCGGCCGGCGGGGCGGTCGGCCGGGCGCTGTCGCTGGTGACGGCGTTCGGGTACTCGGGGCTGCTGGTCGGGCCCGCCGTCCTCGGATTCGTCACGGAACACTCGTCGCTGCCCGTCGCGCTGGTCATCCCCGCCGTGCTGGCCGCGGTGGTCGGCCTGGCCGGCACCCCCGCGATCCGGGCGATCACCACGGTTCCCGAGCCGGTCCCCGCGGGCCGCTGATCGCCCGCTCCCGCGCTGCCGGGACAATGCTCGGGTGGAGCTACATGATCTGTCCGCCGGAGACGGCGTCCTCGACCGCGTCGGCGAGGTGGCGCGGGCGGCGCTGACCCGCTACCGGGTCTCGCCCGCCAGCACGGTGACGCTGATCAACGTCTCGGAGAACGCCACGTTCCGCGTGGACGACCCCGACACAGGAGCGCGGTCGATCCTGCGGGTGCACCGGCTCGGCTACCACTCGGCGCAGGCGATCGGCTCCGAGCTGGCCTGGCTGGAGGCGCTCAGACGGGAGGAGGGCGTGCGCACGCCGGGCGTGATCGAGTCGGCCGACGGCGCGCGGGTGGTCCAGGTGGGCGGCAGGAACGCCGTGATGTTCGCGTTCCTGCCGGGCACCGAGCCGCGGCAGGAACGCCTGGTCGACGGGTTCAAGCAGCTCGGCGCGGTGACCGCGCGCATGCATCGGCACGCCGTACGGTGGCGGCGGCCCGACGGCTTCACCAGGTTCGCGTGGGACTGGGAGGCCGCCTTCGGCGCCCACGCCAGGTGGGGACGATGGCAGGACGGCGTCGGCGTCGACGGCGAGGCCCGCGCCCTGCTGCGGCGGCTGGAGCATCGGCTGCGCGAGCGTGTCGGCCGCTACGGGCAGCCGCCCGAGCGGTTCGGGCTGATCCACGCCGACATGCGCCTGGCCAACCTGCTCGACGACGGCGGCCCCGAACCCAGCGTGATCGACTTCGACGACTGCGGGTTCGGCTGGCACGTCTACGACCTGGCCGCCGCCCTCAGCTTCATCGAGCACGAGCCGGTGGTGCCCGAGCTGATCGACTCGTGGCTGGACGGCTACCGCGGCGAGGAGCCGTTCGACGCGGCGGACGAGCGGGAGATCTGGACGTTCATCCTGTTCAGAAGGCTCCTGCTGGTGGCGTGGATCGGGTCGCACCAGGGCGTGGACCTCGCCCGAGAGCTCGGCGCCGGCTACACGCGCGGGACCTGCGAGCTGGCCGAGCGCTACCTGACCTCGTCCTGAGCGGCCCGCGGGCCCCGCGCGCCGCTGCCGGCGCGCGGGGCCCAGGCGGCTCACCCCACGTAGGGCGACTGCAGGAAGCGGCCGAGCGCCGGGTCGTACAGGCGGGTGCCGACCAGCAGCAGGCCGCCAGGAACGCCGGAGACGAACCGGCCGCCGAGCCAGCCGTACCTGCGCGGCCGGGTGGCCACGCCGAACTCGTCGAAGCCCAGCACCGTCGCCGCCCCCGAATCGAGGTCGAGCTCGGTGCCGACGTCACCGTGCAGCGTGGTCAGCTGCACGCGGACCGCGCCGGTCGCCGAGGTCAGCGCCGCCAGTTCGCCGCCGATCCCGGCGACGGTCCGCACGATCGCCCCGCCCTCGGTCAGCCAGCGCGGCGCCTCGCCGTCGGAGCCGTAGTGGTGCACGGTCACCGCGCCCGTCTCCGCCGTCTCCGACCTGACCCTGCCCATGGGGTCGCGCGCCCAGGCGAGGGCCTGGTCGCCGGCCGTCACCTTCGAAGGGGCGCCGTCGTCGGCGTAGTCCACGGTCCTGCCGCCGGGCAGCGCCGTCGTCCGGCCGAGCCCGTCGTAGCCGTAACCGTCGCCGGTCAGCCGGCCGTCGGTGTAGGTGTAGCCGGTGACCGTGGCGGCCGCGTCGTCGGCCTGCGGGCACTCCTCCTCGGAACTCTGCACCGCCATCCGGGTGCGGTTGCCCTGCCCGTCGTAGGCGTAGCGGCGCAGCGAGCACACCGGGAAGGCGATCTCCTGCACCGAGGTCGGCCGGCCCGCCCTGTCGTAGCCGAGCGTGCGGTCGGTCATCGTGTCGGTGCGTAGCTGGAGCACCGGCTGCCCGTGCACGGACAGGCCGGCCTGGTCGATCAGCACGGGGCCGTCCACGCCGTCACGGGTGTAGACCCGGGCGAACGGCTGGCCGATCTCGTCGTACACCGCCGCCAGCCGCAGGCCACCGGGCAGCTCGCCGGCCACCACGCGGCCGTCGTCGTCGTAGCGGGCGGTGAAGACGCCGGCCACCGAGTCGGTGACCGAGGTGAGCAGGCCACGCGGCTCGACGGCGTGGTCGTAGGCGTAGACGGTGGTCGACGGCGCCGAGTCGCTGACCTTGGCCGGGCGGCCGAGATCGTCGTACTCGGTGCGGGTGACGGCCCCGTCGGCGTCGGTGTGCGAGAGGAGGCGCCCGAGCCGGTCGTAGGCGGAGACGACCTTCGCGCCCGCCTGCCTGCGCTCGACCACCCTGCCGGTGGCCGGGTCGTAGCCGAGCTCTCGCGATCCGATCGTGACGGGCCGTCCGGCGTCGTCGCGCCCGATGACGGTGACGGCGCCGCCCTCGGTGATCGTGTCGACCTCGCCCATCGCGGTGTAGGTGACGATCTTGTCGCCGTCCTTGCAGGCCAGCCCCGCCCATTCGGGACGGCCGCCGCACACGCCGGTGCCGCCCGCGGTGTAGGGCACGGGCCGGTCGACGGTCCTGGTGACGGCCAGGCCGCCGGGGTCGAGGACGGTCCGCACCGGCAGCGCGGTGGTCCAGTCGTAGCCGGTGGCGGTGGTGCGCACGTCGGCGTCCGGCATGGACTCCCTGCCGACGATCCTGGCTCCCTTCCTGACCGTGGTGGGCAGGTCCCTGGCGGCTGCGTCGGCGGGCCGCTGCTCGTCGTAGGTGAACACGGCGTGCGTCCTGGCCCCGATGGCGAAGCCGGCGGGCAGGTCCTCGCTGATCTCGGCCTCGAGGTTGACGATGTGGACCGGGTCGAGCTCCTCCAGCTTCCTGCGCCCGGTCTGGTCGTAGCCGACGCGGGTGGACAGCAGCTCGGCGCGCTCGGCGGGGGTGTAGCCGGAGATGCCCAGCTCGCCGAGGCGGTAGTCGGTGTCGGGCCGCTGCGACAGCTCCCTGTTGCCCGGGGTGAGGGCGCGGACCAGATGCCCGAAGCGGTCGTACTCGGCCGCGCCGAGGCGCCCGCCCGGCGCCAGGGTGTTGACGGCGCGGCCCGCCTCGTCCAGGTAGGTGACCGTGGCCCTGGTCCACGAGCCGGGCGGCTGGTCGGGCGGGAGCAGCGCGGTGGCGGTGGTGGGCGCCTTCTTCTGGCCCCAGGCGGTGACCTGCTTGGCCGTCACGTCGGCGGGGCCGCCCGCGGCCCGATCGAGCGGCACGCCGTACACGACGGTGGTGGTGGCCTGCCCGGCCACCTGGTCGGCGGTGCCGGGCCTGAGCGTGGCGCGGGTGACCGACAGCAGGCGGCCGTCGGCGTCGTACCGCGGCGTCCAGGGCAGCTCACCGGGCGGGGTGATCGAGGTCAGGCGGCCGGCGGCGTCGTAGCCGTACAGGGTCTTGAGGGGAGGGCTGATGCGCGGGTCCCACACCTCGGCCAGCCGGCCCGCGGCGTCGTAGGCGTACCGGGCGATGACCACGCCGTTGAAGCTGAGCGTGGCGGCCCGGCCGTCGGTGCCGTAGGCCAGGTCGAGCCGGCGTCCCGCCTGGGCGATCGAGGTCGGCCTGACCTGGTCGCCCACCGTCTCGTAGCCGTGCTCGGCCGGCAGGAACAGCGTGCCGTGCCTGGCGAAGACGGTCGTGCGGCCCCGGGAGTCGGTGAGGGTGTAGGAGCCGGTGAGCGTGAGGTCCTCGGCGCCGAGCTCGGGCCGCCAGACGTCGCCCGCCCTGGTGAACTGGACCGGCCGGCCCTCCTCGTTGATCACTTCGACCGAGGTGGGTGAGGTCTCCCGCAGGGAGGCGATGGCCAGCGGCCATTCCTTGCCGAAGGGGGCGAGCGGGCCGCCCCCGCCTCGCGAGCCGTACGACCTGGCGACGGTCAGACCGAACGGGCCGCCCTCGGCGGCGCGCAGCCGGTAGGCGCCGGTCAGCAGGTTGACCTCGCCGGGACCGACCTGCGCGCGGGCGGCCGTCGAGGCGGACCGGTCGGAGACGACGGTGACCGGCTCGCTGGCCGCGGCGTTGCCGAAGACCACCGCGCGGACCTGGACGGCGGCGTCGCCGAGCTGCGTTCCCACGTCCCAGACCAGGCCGGACAGGCGGCCGGGGGCGGCCACCGGCCAGGCGGTCAGCGGCTTGCCGTCGGCGCCGACGACGTGGGCGACGGGGATGTCGGACCAGGTGTCCGCCTCGGCTCTGCGGTACTGGAAGGTGGCCTGGGTGAAGCCGGTGCCCGAGACCGCCAGCGCCAGCCTGCCCGTCGTCCGGCCGCCGTCCTCCGGAGAGGTGAGCACCGCCACGGCGGTGCCGGCGCCCACGTTGAAGGTGTAGGCGGTCGTGGGGGAGGCGTTGCCCGCCTTGTCCACGGTGTAGACGCTGAGCGTGTGCGCCCCGGTGGACGGCGGCGTCACCTTCACGCTGACGGCCGCGCCCGTGGTCGGCACCGAGGTCACGGCGCCGCCGTCGAGCCGGTAGGCGAGCTGGGCGGAGTCGGCGTCGGCGGGCGTCAGGGTGAAGGCGCCCGGCTTGCCGGCGTCGCCGTGCCACCCGCCGTCGGCGGGGTAGTCCGCCGAGGTCACCCGGGGAGCGGGCGGCTTGACGGTGTCGACGGTGAACGTGGCGCTCTGGTACGCCTTGGACGACAGGGCGCCGTCGTTGGCCCAGGAGCGGATCGTGTAGGACCTGCCGTGGACCAGCTTTCCGGCGGGCACGCCGGCGGCGGAGAAGCCGTTGCTGGCCACGTAGCCGCCCCAGAGGTTGTCGACGACCAGGGTGGCGCCGTCATAGACGTCGAACAGGCCGCGCACGTTGCCCTGGTCGGGGTCGCGCACGTGGTTGCGCAACTGCGGCGTCAGGGTGTTGGTCCATCGCGTGCCCGCGTTGTCGGTGTAGGGCGAGACCCACGTCGACAGGGGCGTGTCGGGGTAGGAGTTGTAGGTCACCGAGATGTACGGCACGCCCGAGGAGGCGTTGCCCGAGTTGAAGCGCTTCCAGGCGTACTCGTCGGCCTCGTCGGCGGCCCGCAGGCCCATCCCCGACTCCGTCCACGCCTTGTCCGCCCACATCTGCACCAGGGAGGTGACGTTGGCGCTCACCCAGCCGTCGGCGCAGCCGCTGCCCCAGCCCTTGGTCTCGGTCGAGGTGGCGTAGCGGGCGACCATGGTGGGCCCCGGCCAGCGGGAGGAGGTGGCGGCGCGGTTGGCCGACCAGACCTCCCACGTCCTGGCGTTGCAGGACCAGGAGTGGTGGTTCCACAGCTTCAGCGACGCCGAGAGGATCTTCTTGCCCGCGATGCCGGGCGTCTTCCAGGTGATGAACGACCTGGCCACCTGGCCGCCGCCGTTGTCGCCGATCTTGAGTTCGGTCGCGCCGGACTGGTCGGTGCCGTAGCCCTCCTGGACGAAGGTGTCGAAGACCTGGCCCAGGTTGAGCGAGGGGTCGACGGTGACCGGGTACCGCGTGGCCGGGTCGTCGAGGAAGGCGGGGTCGGGGGTCAGGACGAGGTCCTGGCCCGACAGCGTCATGGCCACCGGCGCCCGGTTCAGGTGGTCGCCGGAGACCGGGTGCACCCGCGCGTCCCACATGACCGGGGCGGGGATGGTGACGGCGACCTTGCCCTTGCGGTCCACCAGCTCGACGCCGCCGTCGCCCGCCTGGCGGGCCGTCATGCCGGGCGCCCCGAGCCGCAGCGTGTACCGCAGCGGGGTGGTGGGCCGCCGCTTGAGCAGCAGGAACTGCTCGGCGCCCGTCCTGGTGGCGCTGACGACCAGGTCGGCGCCCGGCAGCACCTCCGGATACGTGGCGCTCTCGCCGTGCAGCCGGGGCGTGGGCAGCGCGCCCTTCCACCGCATGGTGACTCTGGACTCGCCCTCGCCCACGGTGATGAGGTCGCCGCCGCCGACGCCCAGCGTGAGCCCGCGCCGGTGGCCGCGGGCCGCGATGCGGCCGGTGGCGTCGGCGGCGAGCCTGATGTCGACGGGCGCCCAGGCTCCGTCGCGGCGGAACCTGATCGGTCCGGCGAAGCTGTCGACGGTCATCGAGCCGTCGGGGTTGGCGTAGGTGGTGGTGGTCTCCGTGCGGGCGGACTCGATCTCCACCCGCCGGCCGGTCAGGCGCGCGGTGAGCCGGGCGGAGGCCTCGTCGGGCGCCGTCCCGGCCGCTGTCCCGGTCGCTGTCCCGGTCGCTGTCCCGGTCGTGGTGGCGGCCGGGGCGGGGGATGCGGGGGACGACGCCGGGGACGCGTGGGGCGGGGTGGTCACGGGCGCGGGCGGTTCGGCCGCCGCGGCGGCGGAGGGAGCGGAAGGGACCAGGGGGAGGACGATCATCGCGAGACCGCAGGCGACCGCCCGCGGCGTGATGGCAGGCATGGGTGCTCCGGAAGCGGACGTAGGGCGACGCCCCCGTCGCGGTGACGGGGGCGTCGGTGGAGAGCGGAGGAGAGAGGGCTACCTGGTCGAGCAGCTCTGCTTGCGTACCTCACCCCAGAGGATCGGCCCCGGCCATTGCGCCCGGATGGCGAAGCACTGGTTCTTCTGGGCCGCTTCGCGGATCTTGTAAATGAACGAGGCGATGCCGGTCACGACCGCCACCTTGCAGATCAGCTTGGCCCGCGCCTCCTTGATCTTGTCGCAGGCGTACTTGAGGACCTCGGCGGCGGCGGCCGCGCCGCCGTACAGCCAGGCGTTGTGGATCTTCTTGGTGAGCGTGCGCGAGAAGATGACCCGGCACATCGCCTTCCACCAGGTGCACTGCAGCTTCAGGGCGGGGTCGGCGACCACGGGGTAGGCGGCGCCCGCGTGGTGGACGGTCTGGACCAGCGTCATGCCCTCGACCCGGTAGGTCGTCGGGACCGGGTTGCCGTTGGCGTCCTTGGCCCAGGGGGCGTCGATCTCGCCGAGGTAGACCTCCTCGTTGTAGATCAGTACCGTCTGGTCGTCCTCGTCGAGTTCCAGCGTGCTGTTCTCCGGCGCGCTGATCGGGAAGCGGTACTCGGTCGGCGCCGAGGAGTCCTTGATCACGGTCAGCACGCGGGCCACCTGGCCGGTGCGGTTGTGGGCGAAGGCGACGCCGGGCTGCTTGGCGGCGTAGGTGACCAGGCCCGGCAGCGGCTGGTTGCCGGTGCCCTGCGCGTCGGGGGTGCCGATGCCGATGTCGGAGTCGCTCACGGTCGCCGTCAGCGCGGTGTCGGTGGCGGTGGAGGCCGCGAAGGGCCGCTGGGTGTTGCCCTCGGGGATCTCCGTGGGCGGCGTGGTCCTGGCCTCCTCGACGATCTCCGGGACGACCTGGGTGAGGGCGGCGAGGGCGGGGTCGTCCGCCGCGAACGCCGGGACTCCGGACAGCCCGGCCGAGGTGATGGCCAGACATGCCGTCACGATGACGGCGAGTGCACGAGTGCCGATCCGCATGAATGTCCTTCCGCATGCGATGAGGGGGGATGTGCACAAACGCCGCAAACGTAAGGATCATGGTTGTCCAGACGAGTGATCGCGGATGGCTGGTTGGTAAACGTTTCCCGACCAGAACGATCTTTCGCCCATTGGACCGGTCCGCCCCGCGAGACCGCGCTGACCTGGCGTTATGTGATCGTGACTTGACCCTCGACGTTACCGGCATGTTTCATGAGCCCAGCTCCGTAAACGTTTACAGTAAACGTACTGTAAACGTTTTCAGTTCCCAGGGAGGTCAAGCGTTGGGCGAAGGACCCACGATCACCACGATCGCCGAGCGCGCCGGGGTGTCGATCGCCTCCGTCTCCCGTGTGCTCAACGGCCTGCCCACCCGTGAGGAGACCGTCCGCAGGGTGCTGACCGCCGCCGAAGAGCTCGGCTACGTGCGCAACGCCGTGGCCCGGAGCCTCAAGTCGCGCCGCACCCACCAGATCGCCTTCGCCATGGCCGACATCGGCAACCCCGTCTACCTGGCGATGGTGCGCCAGATCCAGCCGGTGCTGAAGGCGGCGGGCTACCGGCTGGTCCTGCACTCCACCGACGCCATCGTGGCCGACGAGATCGACGTGCTGCACAGCCTCGGCGAGCGCTACGTCGACGGGCTGATCATGAGCCCGCTGCGCGTCACCGACGAGCACCTGAAGATGATCGCGGCCGCCCGGGCGCCCGTCGTCATCATCGGCTCGGTGCCGGACGGCACGCGGGTCGACAACGTCAGGGCCGACTCGCGCACCGGCGTCAGGCTCGCCATCGACCATCTCCACGCGCTCGGCCGGCGCCGGATCGGATTCCTCAACGGCCCGCTCGACACCGTGCCGGGCGCGGCGCGCGCCGCGGCCTACCGGGAGGCGCTGAAGGAGCGCGGACTGCCCTACGACGAGGGGATCGTCGAGGTGGGCGACTTCTACCGGGCGGCGGGAGCGCGCGCGGCACGCGCGCTGCTCGAGCGCGCGGCCGGCGTGGACGCGCTGATGTGCGCCAACGACCTGATCGCGCTGGGCGCGCTCGACGTGCTGCGGGCGGGGGGCCTGCGGGTGCCGGAGGACGTGGCGGTGGTCGGCATGGACGACACCGACCTGGCCGCGGCCTCGTGGCCGTCGCTCACGAGCGTCTCGCTCGGATCGGCCGAGCGCGGCAAGGCGGCCGCCGAGCTGATGCTCGACCGCCTCAAGGACACCGGCAGGGAGCCGCGGCTGGTCACGGTGCCGCCCGTGCTCGCCGTCCGGGCCTCCACCGTCGGACAGGGCGCGGCGGGAGGACCGGTCCCGCCGGTCCGGGCGCTCCCCGCCACGCGGCCCGCCGACGCCGCATCGGACCCGCAGGGAGGCACACCATGACGGCGGTCGCGACCAGACCCCCGCACACCTCGCCGCGCCCGCGCCGCAAGGTCCGCTCGCGGCAGGGCCGCGAGACGCTGCTGCTGATGCTCCCCGCGCTGGTGCCGGTGCTGCTGTTCAGCCTCGGGCCCCTGCTCTACGGCATCAGCCTCGCCTTCACCGACGCGCGGGCCGGCAGGAACAGGGACATCGAGTTCACCGGCCTGGAGAACCTCGGCCAGCTGCTGACCGACGAGAAGTTCTGGTCCTCGTTCCGGATCGGCATGATCTGGGCCGTCTCGGTGACCGTGCTGCAGTTCCTGGCCGCGCTGGGCCTGGCGCTGCTGCTCAACCAGAACCTGCGCTTCAGGGGCGTGGCCAGGGTGCTGGCCGTGGTGCCGTGGGCGATGCCGCCCGTGGTCATCGGCCTGATGTGGAAGCTGGTCTACCACCCCGACGCCGGCATCCTGAACGCGATGCTCGGCACGCACATCGACTGGCTGGCCGACTTCTCGCTCGCGCTGCCGGCCATCATCGTGGTCGGCGTCTGGACGGGCATGCCGCAGACCACCGTCGTGCTGCTGGCCGGCCTGCAGAGCATCCCCAAGGAGCTGTACGAGGCGGTCGAGGTGGACGGCGCGGGCCGCTGGCGGCGGTTCTGGAACATCACGCTGCCGCAGCTCAGGCCGGTCATCGTGGCCATCACCTCGCTCGACTTCGTGTGGAACATCAACCAGTTCGGCCTGGTCTACGTGCTCACCGCCGGCGGGCCGGGCGGCCAGACGCGGCTGCCGATGCTCTTCGCCTACGAGGAGGCCTTCCGGTACCGCTTCTTCGGCTACGCCTCCATGCTCGGCGTCGCGATGGTGATCGTCGTGCTGGCGGTGCTGGGGCTGTACCTGTGGCGCCAGATGAGGGAGACGAAGTGAAGCAGGCCCCGAAATATCTGGCGCTCCTGGCCTACATCCTCTTCCTGGCCTTCCCCCTGGTCTGGCTGCTGTCCACGGCGCTCAAGACGCCGCAGGAGATGGCCGGCCTCGACCCCACCTGGATCCCCCGCGACCCGACCCTGGCCAACTTCTCCGACGCCTTCGGCGAGCAGGACCTGCTCGGCGCCGCCGGCAGGAGCCTGGTCGTGGCGGTCTTCACCAGCGTGATCACCGTGCTGATCTCGCTGCCGGCCGCCTACGCGATGGCCCGCCACCGGAGCCTGGTCAACCGGATCGCGCTCGGCTGGGTGCTGGTCAGCCAGGTCTTCCCGTTCATCCTGATCATCATCCCGCTCTTCATGGTGCTGCGGGAGCTGCAGCTGGTGAACACGCTGCCCGGCCTGGTGATCGTGCACGTCACGTTCACGCTGCCGTTCGCGCTGTGGATGCTGCAGGGCTACGTGCGTGCCGTACCGCCCGAGCTGGAGGAAGCCGCCTCCGTCGACGGCGCGGGACGCATGCGCACCATCGCCACCGTGGTGGCGCCGCTGCTGGCCCCCGGGGTCGTGGCGACGCTGCTGTTCTCGTTCATCTCCTCATGGAACGAGTTCCTCTTCGCGCTCGTGATCCTCCAGGACCCCGACGTGATGACCCTGCCGCTCACCCTGGTCCGGTTCACCGGACCCGAGGGAGTGGCCAGGCTCGGCCCGCTCGCCGCGGCGTCGCTCATGGCGACGATCCCGAGCCTGATCTTCTTCGCAATCATCCAGCGACGGCTGAGGTCCGGCCTCATGGCCGGAGCGGTCAAGGGCTAGGAGGCTCTTATGCGTATCAAGTCCGCTTTGGCGGCTGCGGCCATCGTGACCATGGCGGCCGCGTGCGGTGGCGGCGGCGGGGGTGGCGGCGGCGCCGCCGAGTCCGCCAAGCCCGGCGGCGAGCCCGTGAAGATCAACTTCCTCAGCCTGGCCTGGCAGAAGGAGTCGCTCGCGGCGAACAAGGAGCTCGTCGAGGAGTGGAACAAGGCCAACCCCGACATCCAGGTCACCTACGTGCAGGGCAGCTGGGACAACGTCAACGACCAGCTGGTCACCCAGTTCTCCGGCGGCACCGCCCCTGACGTCATCCACGACGACTCTCCCGCGCTGTCCGGCTTCGCCGCCGACGGCTACCTGCTGGACCTGAAGGACAAGCTGCCCGCCGAGCTGAAGAGCGACATCCCGCAGAAGGCGTGGGACACCGTGACCTTCAAGGACGGCAAGGGCACCGAAGGTGTGTACGGCGTGCCGTTCCTGCAGGAGTCGCAGGTCATCATCGCCAACAAGAAGCTGCTCGACGCGGCCAAGGTCCGCATCCCCACGCCCGACAACCCCTGGACGTGGGACGAGTTCGCCGAGGTCAGCAAGAAGCTGACCAAGGACGGCGGCTTCGGTGTGGCCTGGCCGATGAAGTCCCCGGTCAACAAGACGCTGAACCTGGCGCTCAACTACGGCGGCACCTTCTTCCAGACCGGCGCCGACGGCAAGACCACCGTCAAGGTCGGCCCGGAGGAGAAGGAGGTGCTGCAGCGCATCCACGACCAGCTCTGGAAGGACAAGTCGGCCGACCCCGCCGCGCTCGGCCAGGGCAGCGCCGACCCGCTGCCCGCCTTCTACGCCGGCAAGTTCGCGCTGCTGCCCGCCGGCGTCTACCTGCGCCAGCAGGTCGCCGAGCAGGCTCCCAAGGACTTCGAGTGGGTCACGCTGCCCCCGCTGAAGGGCACCACCTCCGAGCAGGGCGCGGTCTCCCAGACCTTGTCCGTCTCGGCCGACAGCAAGCACTCCGACCAGGCGCTGAAGTTCATCTCCTTCTTCCTGAACGGCACCAACCAGGCCAAGCTCGCCAAGGGTGACTGGCTGCTGCCCACCTCGCAGCAGGCCGCCGCCGACCCGTCGATGACCACCCAGGAGAACGGCTGGGACGTGGCCACCGCCTCGGCCAAGAACCTGGTCGTCGCGCCGTTCCTGAAGGTCAACGGCTTCGACGAGTGGAAGAGCAAGGTGGCCACCCCCACCCTGCAGCAGTACTACGCCAACAAGATCTCCCTCGACGAGGCGGCGGCCAAGCTGGTCGAGGAGGGCAACGAGGTGCTGGAGCGGTACTCCTCGTGACCTTGACGCAGGATCGCGCCCGGGGGTGCCTGCTCGGCCTGGCGGCCGGCGACGCCCTCGGCGCGCCCGCCGAGAACATGGAACCGGCCGAGATCGCCGCCAGGTGGGGCAGGCTCACCGAGATCGAGGGCGGCGGCACCGACGACACCGAGTACGCCATCTTCGCCGCGTCGCTGCTCGTACGGCACGGCCACGAGCTGACCAGCGCCGACGTCGCCGCCGCCTACCGCAGGGAGATCATTCCCTCGGTGCTCGGCCCGATGAGGGGCGCGGGCTTCTCCGAGCTCGGCACCGTCCAGGCGCTGCGGCGCGGTCTCGAACCGCCGCTGACCGGCAAGGTCCACGCGCACGGCTGGTCGGACGGCCTGGCGATGCGGGCGGCGCCGTACGGTGTCTTCTGCCCGGGTGATCCGGCGGAGGCGGCCCGGCTGGTCGAGCAGGACGGCCTGGTCAGCGCCGACGGGGAGGGCATCAACGGCGGCATGGCGGTCGCCGCGGCCGTGGCCGTCGCGATGACGGGGGCCACGGCGGAGGAGGCGGTCGAGGCCGGGCTGGCCGCGATCCCCGCCGACTCGTGGACCGCCCGTGCCGTCACCAGGGCCCGCCCGCTCAGGGACTCGCCCGAGCGGCTGCACGAGGCCGTGGTCATGAGGCACTACCCGTGGACCGACCTGGCGCCCGAGGCCGTGGCGCTGGCGTTCGCCGCCTACCTGCACGGTGACGGCGAGGTGGAGGAGTCGGTGACCTACGCGGTCAGCCTGGGCCGCGACGCCGACACCATCGGCGCCATCGCCGGCGCGCTGGCGGGCGCTGGGCGCGGCGAGGGCGGGGTGCCGGGCAGATGGGCCGAGCGCGTCGGCCCCGCCACCGGCAAGTGCCTGCCGGTCGTGGCGGGCAGGCACGTGCTCGACGTCGCGGACGAGCTGGCGAGAGGACCGGCCGAGGACGAGTGGGCGAGAGGACAGTAGAGACCACATGTCGGGGGACAGGATCACAGGCGCGTTCGTCGGCCTGGCCGTGGGCGACGCGGCGGGCTGGCCGGCGGCCCGGCATCGCGCCGCGCTGCACGCGCCGTGGAGCAGGCGGCTGCATCGCGAGCTCGACGCCTTCGCCGAGGAGCGCGGGGTCACCACGCTGCCGGTGCCGTTCGCGCTCAACCAGCCGACCGCGCCGCTGGCCGTCGGGCCGTCCGACGACGCCGAGTGGCTGGCGTGGACCGCGCTGACCATCGCGCAGGACCGGGCCGGGGCCTTCCTCGACCTGGCCGGGCGCGACGACCTGCGGGCCCGCGTCTCGGTGGCGAGCGCGCTGGACAACCTGCGGCGCGGCCTCGAGCCGCCCGCCAGCGGGCACGACAACCCGCACTTCTTCGATGACGCGGCCGCCGTGCGGGCCGTCGCGTTCGGGGTCACGGGGCGTGATCCCACGGCCGACGCGCACGTCACCAACGCCGGCGACGGCGTGCTCGGGGCCAGGGCGATGGCCGCGGCGGTGGCGGCCGCCGTCACCGGCGCACCGGCCGCCACGGCGGTCGAGGCGGCGCTGGCCGAACTGCCCGAAGACACCGCGATCGGCCACAACGCCAGGACGGCGCTGCGGGTGGCCCGCGAGGCGGGAGGCGCCTTCGCCGCGGTGCCCGCGCTCGACGCCGCGCTCGTCGACCACGTCTACAGCTACGCCGTCGCGGCCGCGGTGACCGTGCCGATAGCGCTGGCGTTGGCCGAGGTGGCGGGCGGGTCGCTCGCCGAGGCCGTGCCGGCCGCGGCGTGCCTGGCCGCGGTGGCCGACTCGGCGCCCGCGCTGACCGGGGCGCTCACCGGCGCCTGCGGCGGTCTTTCGGCGGTGCCGCAGGCATGGGCCGCCTCGGCGCGCAGGCTGGCCGGATGCTGCCTGCCCGAACTGGCGGGCAGGGATCTCGTTGATATCTCGGAGGGAATCGCATGACGCCGCTGGAGGACAAGGCCACTGGGTGCGTGGCGGGAGCGGCGGTCGGTGACGCCCTCGGCGGCGCCACCGAAGGCTGGACGCCCGAGCAGATCACCCAGCGTTACGGGGGAACGGTCGAGGGTGTCGTCCCGCCGTTCAACACCGACTGGCGCAACGCCCGGCCGATCGCGCCCTACCACAAGGGCGACGGCCACATCACCGACGACACCCTGATGACCCACGCGCTGATCCGCGTCTACGAGAAGACCGCCGGGCACCTCGACGCCTACGCGATGGCCGAGCACATGGTGCCGGAGATGATGGCCGAGAAGCGGTGGATCCCCGAGCTGGAGGCCGAGGCGCTGCCGCTGCAGCGGGTCTTCCTGGCCGAGAAGTGGATCGTGGCGCGGCTGCACTACGGTCACGTCGACCCGCGCGAGGCCGGCACCGGCAACATCGTCAACTGCGGCGCCGCGATGTACGTCGCGCCGGTCGGCGTGGTCAACGCCGGCGACCCCGACGCGGCCTACGCCGAGGCGATCGACCTGACCGGGGCGCACCAGTCCTCCTACGGGCGCGAGGCCGCCGGGGTCATGGCGGCGGCGGTCGCCGAGGCCATGCGGCCGGGCGCGACGGCCGACTCGGTGGTGGCCGTGGCGTCCCGGCTGGCCAAGGACGGCACCAGGGCCGCCATCGAGGCCGTGTGCTCGCGGGCGCGCGACTTCGGGCACTGGGAGGGTTCCTTCGAGGGGCTGCGCGCGGCCATGCGTCCCTACGACACGGTCGCCGACACCTACCGCGACCAGGGGCTCGGCGCCCGGCGGCCGTCCCGGGTGCACAGCATCGAGGAACTGCCCCTGGCGCTGGCGTTCCTGCTGATCGCCAAGGGTGACTACCGCGACACCGTGCTCGGCGGCGTCAACTACGGGCGCGACGCCGACTCCATCGCCTCCATGGGCGGGGCGCTGGCGGGGGCGCTCGGCGGGCTGTCCTGCGTGCCGTCCGCGTGGGTCGACCAGGTCGGTACGGCCAGCCGTACCGACCTGGTGGCACCCGGACTGGCGCTGGCCGGGGTGACGCGGCGGATCCACCGCGACGACCTGGAGCGGCGCCGCGCCCACGAGGCCGCCTTCGCCGAGCTGGCCGGCCAGTGATCAGGCTCACCTGGGTGCAGCCCGAGGACCTGGTGGGGCACGAGCTCCGCCAGGCCGCCGAGGACGGCCGCGACGTGGCCGACGTCGCGGCGCGCTGGCACGCGGCGGGCGGCCACGACGCGCCGCCCCGCGCGGGCGCCTCCTCGCCCGACGCGCTGGCGCTGCGCGGGCTGGCCGAGGAGCTGCTGGACGAGCTGGCCGCGCGGGAGTCGCCGCTGGACGAGCCCACCGACCTGGCCGAGATCGTCGCCCGGTGCCCCGGCTGGCCCGCCGCCCGCGCGGCGGCGGCGTCGCCCGTGCCCGGCAGGATGCTCGGGGCGTGGCTCGGCAGGGCCGCCGGGTGCGTGCTCGGCAAACCGGTGGAGAAGATCCCGCGCGAGGGTGTCAGGGCCATCGCCGAGGCGACGGGCAACTGGCCGATCCGCGGCTGGTTCACCGCCGCCGGGCTGCCCGCCGAGATCAACCGGCGCTGGCCGTGGAACCGGCGCAGCGCGGTCAACTCGCTGGCCGAGAACGTCGACGGCGTCCCCGAGGACGACGACCTCAACTATCCGCTGCTGGCCCTGGCGGTGCTGGAACGGCACGGCCGCGGCTTCACCACCGACGACGTGGCCACGCTGTGGCTGGACGAGCTGCCCGCCGGGCGGACGTTCACCGCCGAGCGCGTCGCCTACCGCAACCTGCTGGCGGGCATGGAACCGCCGACCACCGCGACCTACCGCAACCCGTTCCGGGAGTGGATCGGCGCGCTGATCAGGACCGACCTGTACGGCTGGGTCAACCCGGGCGACCCCGCCACGGCGGCCGAGTACGCCTGGCGCGACGCCAGGCTCACCCACACCGCCAACGGCGTCTACGGCGCGATGTTCGTGGCCGCCATGTGCGCCCAGTCGATGGTGGCCGGCTCGGTCGAGGAGGTCGTCGAGGCGGGCCTGTCCGTGGTCCCGCCCCGCTCCAGGCTGGCCGAGGCCGTACGGCAGGCCGTCGCGGACGCCACCCGCCTGGACGACTTCGAGCAGGTCGTCGACCGCCTGTACGAGCGGCACGGGCACCTGCACTGGGTGCACACGATCAACAACGCCGCCCTGGTCGCGGCCACGCTCGTGCACGCCGACGGCGACTTCACCGCCACGATCGCGGGGGCCGTGGCGGGCGGCTGGGACACCGACTCGGCCGGCGCCACGGCCGGCTCGATCGCCGGCGCGCTCAACGGGGGCGTGCCGGACCGGTGGCGGCTGCGCGACAGCCTGGCCAGCAGCCTGACCGGCTTCGACGGCATCGCCCTGAGCGAGCTGGCGCGGCGCACGGAGAGGATGATGGTGTCATGATCTCGGTTTTCGGCAGCGTGAACATGGACCTGGTCGCCTACGTGCCCACGGCGCCCAGGCTCGGAGAAACGGTCACCGGGCGCTCCTTCCGCACCATCCCCGGCGGGAAGGGCGCCAACCAGGCGATCGCCGCCTCCCGCGCGGGCGCGGACGTCGCCTTCCTCGGCGCGGTCGGCGACGACCCCTTCGGCGTGGTGCTGCGCTCCACGCTCGTCGAGTCGGGCGTCGATGTCAGCGTGCTCCGGCACGTGTCGGGGCCGAGCGGCATCGCGCACATCGTGGTGGAGGACTCCGGCGGCAACTCGATCATCGTGGTGCCCGGCGCCAACGGCACCGTGACCGGGCCGTCCGACGACGACCTGGAGCTCATCGCGGGCTCGACCGCGGTGCTGCTGCAGCTCGAGCTGCCGATGGCGGCCGTCGTCGCCGCGGCGAAGGCGGCGCGGGCCGCCGACGCGCCGGTGATCCTCACCCCCGCGCCCGCCCAGCCGCTGCCCGACGAGCTGCTGGCGGCGGTGACGCTGATCGTGCCGAACGAGCACGAGGCGGCGGCGATCACCGGGGTCGAGGACCCAGGCAAGGCGCTGGACGCGCTGCTCGACCGCGTGCCGGAGGCGGTGATCACCCTGGGCGCCGAGGGCGCGCTGTACGGCTCGCGCGACGGCGCGCGGCTGCGGGTCCCCGCCGAGCCGGTGAAGGCGGTCGACACCACGGCGGCCGGCGACACCTTCGTCGGCGCGCTGGCGGTGGCCAGGTCCGAGGGACGGGCGCCGGAGGAGGCGCTCCGCTTCGCCTCGGTGGCGGCCTCGCTCTCGGTCCAGCGTGAGGGTGCCAGCACCTCGATGCCGACCCGCGCGGAGATCGACGCCGCCCTGGGCTGACCTGGACGGACCTGGGCCGGCCTGGGCCGGTGGGTCCCGCGCGAACGCCGGGGCGCCGCGACGCGGTCGCCGAGGGCCTCGGCGACCGCGCGGCGCCCCCGGCGCTACTGGACGGCGCCTTCGGGCAGGTCGTCCTCGACGCCGTCGGACGCCTTGACCAGCACGCCCAGCGCCCGCGCCACCGTGGAGGTGTCCATGCTGGGCCGGTCGGCGCCGGTGACCTGGTGCGGCGCGTACGGCACGTGCACGAACCCGCCGCGCAGGCCGGGCCGCTCGGTCGCGATCAGGTGCGCGAGCTCGTAGGCCACCTGGTTGCACACGAACGTGCCCGCCGTGTAGGAGACGGCGGCCGGGATCCCCTCCGCCCTGACCGCCCGCACCATGGCCTTGACCGGCAGCCTGGACAGGTAGGCGTCGGGGCCGCCCGGCACCACCGGCACGCCGCTCGGCCGGGCGCCCGCGTTGTCGGGGATGCGTGCCTCGATGAGGTTGATCGCCACCTTCTCCATCGTGATCCCGGCCCGGCCGCCGGCCTGTCCCGTGCACAGGACCACGTCGGGGTCGTACCGTTCGATCGCCTCCCGCAGCGCCGCCGGCGCGTCGGCGAACACGCACGGCAGCTCGACCGCGGTCGCCCCTGGAACCAGCACGGCGGCGTCGTAGGAGGGGTTGGTCGTCTCCCCGCCGAACGGCTCGAACCCTGTCACCAGCACACGCGACATCTCATTCAGTCCTTCGATACGGCCCGTAGCGTCAAGGCAAGAGTCTCGACCATGAGGGCCGGCGCGTGGGCAGGAGCATGGTCGTGAAGACCCGTGTGATCACTTTCGCGGTACGTGCGACTGGGTAGATCGCTTGGTATGTACGAGATCGCCCAGCGTGTCCTCACGCTGCTGACCGAGCCGCCCGGCGAGGTCACGGTGACGATCGGCCTGCCGTACGAGGAGCCGACGGGGGAGTGGTCCTGCCCCTACCGGATCGACGGCCTCGGCGGCTGGGAGCGGGAGCGGAAGGTCACGGGCGCCGACTCGATGCAGGCGCTGGAGATCGTGCTGACCGTGGTGCGCAGCGCCCTCGAGGAGTCGGCGGAGGCGCGGGAGGGCCTGCTGGTGTGGGACGAGTTCAGCTGAGCAGGCGGCGCCAGCGCGGCAGCTCGGTCACCACGGTCGCGGCGGCCAGCACCGTCACGACCACCGCCACCGGGCGCGCCCATGCCGCCCACGCCGCGGTCACGGCGGCGACCAGCTGCAGGATCACCAGCAGGATCGTCACGATCCCCGGAACCGCGACGATCACCTGGCGCTTGTCGCCGGGGGTGGCGAAGACCGTCGGCAGCCCGATGAGCGCGATGACCGACAGTACGGCCAGCGTCACGGAGTGCGATGCCAGTGCCCATGGCGTCGCGATCCAGGCGACCAACTCGGTGGTGAATCGCAGCACGGAGCTGATTCCGGCTTTTTCAGGCATCCGGAAACCCTACTATGTGCCGTTATGTCTGACATAAGACTGGTGGAGCTCAGGACGCGCGCCCCGCAGCGCCCTCCCGGGCCCGATATTGCCCGGGTCGTCGACCTGACCAGTCCGTCGGGGCTGCGCCTGCGCCGCTACCATCCGGCCGACCGGCCGCGGCCGCTGATGGTGTACCTGCACGGCGGCGGCTGGGTCTTCGGCGACCTGGAAACCCACGACAGGACCTGCCGGAGGATCGCCCGCGAGTGCGACGTCGAGGTGCTGGCCGTCGACTACCGGCTCGCCCCCGAGCACCCCTGCCCCGCCGCGCTCGACGACGCGGTCGAGGTGCTGCGCTGGACCAGGCCGGTGGCGGTCGCCGGCGACAGCTCGGGCGGCTACCTGGCCACGATGGCGTGCATGCGGTTGCGCGACGAGGGCTGCGCGATGCCGGCGCTGCAGGTGCTGCTGTGCCCGAACACCGACCTCACGCTCTCCTCGCCGAGCATCGTCTCCAAGGGCTCCGGCTACGGGCTGGACGCCGACACTCTGGCCTGGTTCGTCGCCCAGTGGGTGCCCGACCCCGCGCAGCGCCCCGGCGCCAGCCCCCTGCTGTCCCCCAACCTGTACGGCCTGCCGACCACGCTGTTGGTGACCGCGGAGAACGACGCCCTGCGCGACGAGGGCGACGCCTACGCCGCCAAGCTCGCCGAGGCCGGCGTGAAGGTCGTGCACCGGCAGGAGCCCGGCCTGGCGCACGGGTTCATCCAGGACTCGGGCGACGCGGTCGGGCCCGCCTGCGAGCGGGTCTTCTCCGACATCAAGGCCCTGATCCCGCGCTGAGGCGGGGTGCCGGATAATCCCCGGCATGAGCCTCCCCCGCCTGATCGCCACCGACCTCGACGGCACGCTCCTCGACCCCGCCGGTGCCGTCACCCCCCGCACCCGCCGCGCCCTCGAGGCGGCCAGGACGGCGGGCGCGGAGGTGGTCTTCGTCACCGCGAGACCGCCGCGCTCCATCGCCCGCATCGCGGCGGAGACCGGCGTCGACGGCACGGCGATCTGCAGCAACGGCGCGATCGTCTACGACGTCGCCGCGGGCCGCGCCCTCACCACCCGGACGCTCGACCCTGCCGAGGCCCGCGCGGTCACGCGGTCCCTCGCCGAAGCGTTGCCGGGCCTCACCTTCGCGATCGAGACGGGCACCGGTGTGCTGTTCGAGCCCGGGTACGGCAAGCACGTCCCCCATGACGCCGCCTACCGCCGGGAGGTGGCGTCGGTGTGGGCCGACCCCGCGCCGGTCGTCAAGCTGCTGGCCTGGTCGCCGGCCCACCACGCGGACGAGATGTTCACCGCGGCGACCGCCGCCGTGGACGGCAGGGCAGAGCTCACCTATTCGGGCAGCGGCGGGCTGCTGGAGATCAGCGCGGCCGGGGTGACCAAGGCGGGCGCGCTGGCCGAGCTCTGCCGGGAGCGCGGCATCGACCCCGCCGGCGTGGTGGCCTTCGGCGACATGCCCAACGACCTGGCCGTACTCGCCTACGCGGGCACCGGCTACGCGATGGCCAACTCGCACCACACCGTGCTGGCCGCCGTCGAGCGCCACACGCTGTCGAACGCCGAGGACGGCGTGGCCGTGGTGCTGGAGCGCTACTTCAGCCCGTGAGCGCAGGGGCCTTCCGGCGGTGAGCGGCGTGGGCCTTCAGGCCGTGAACGGAGGGGCCTTCTGGCGGTGAACGGCGTGGCCCTTCTGGCCGTGAGCGCAGGGGCCTTCTGGCGGTGAACGGCGCGGGCCTTCAGGCCGTGAGCGCAGGGGCCTTCTGGCGGTGAACGGCGGGGGCCCGCAGGGCGCGGGACGAGGGCCGCGTGCCGTTCGGCGAGGGCCGCGTGCCGTACGGCGAGGGCGGGCCGGGCCGAGTACACCCGTCGGCGTAGTCGCGATGACGACGCGTGGCGGATGCCGTCGCCGGCCGTCGGCGTGACCCTTGCTCACATGGTCAGATTCCTCACCCCCTTCAAGATCCTCGCCCTGCTCAACGTCGCCGCCGTGCTCGCCCAGGCCGTCACGGCGGGGCAGCTGCTCAGCGGCGGCGGCAGCGCGCTCCACGGCATGGGCGCCGGTGCCGTGCATACCGTGGGGCTGCTCCTGCTGATCGTCGGCGTCCTGGTGTGGCGTCCAGGACGCGGCCCGGGCTGGCCGGCGCTGGCCGGCCTGGCGATCCTGCTGCTGGGCTTCGTCCAGTCGGCCACGGGAGGCTCGGGCGTGACGGCGCTGCACGTGCCGCTCGGCATGACGATCATGGGTCTCAGCGTGTGGCTGGCCGTCTGGGCGTTCACACCCGCGCGTTCGGCACGCAGTGCTTCGTCCTGAGACCGGTGACGTCGCGCGGGCCGTTCTCGCCGAGCTGTGACAGCCGCCCCGTGTCCTCCTCCGCCCCTCCCTCGTGGTGGCCGGTCTTTGGCTCCTTATCCCGAAGAAAGGTCGATAAAAGTCCATATGGGCTTTGACTCCTGCGGGACGATCAGCATGCTTGCCTCATGACGGACGTACGGGTGATCGTCGGGCCGGGGCTGGCTGCCGACTGGGCGTTGCTGGGGGAGGTGGCCGAGCGGGAGTTCTCGGCGCTCGGAGTGAGCGGGGCGCTGCGGCACGCCCGTGAC
Source organism: Nonomuraea sp. NPDC003754 (assembly GCF_053605785.1). Classification (NCBI taxonomy): domain Bacteria; kingdom Bacillati; phylum Actinomycetota; class Actinomycetes; order Streptosporangiales; family Streptosporangiaceae; genus Nonomuraea; species Nonomuraea sp. NPDC003754. The sequence goes on along the minus strand of NZ_JBSGJX010000009.1, from coordinate 77,518 downwards.
GCCGGTGAGGCGCGTGCCCTCCTTGCGGGTACGGCGGGCGGCCCCGTCGTGGCGATCCCCGGGCCCTCGCCGGAACTGCGCGAACTCATGGGGACGGCGGACGGCGTCGTCTGGTGCGACTTCAGCCGGGTGCGCCAGCTCGAGGGAACCGCGCACATCCAGGGCAGGGGGATCGACGGGCTGGTGTGGGCCATCAGGCACGCCGTCCACCGGCACCGGCACCGGCCGCGGCGCTTCACCTACGGCACGCACCCCGAGCAGTGGGGCGACCTGTACCTGCCCGCCAGGGCCACCGCCGACCTGCCCCTGCCGGTCGTGGCCCTCGTGCACGGCGGCTACTGGCGCTCGGTGTGGGCGGCCGACCTGATGGACGCGCTCTGCGCCGACCTGGCGGCGCGCGGGCTCGCGGCGTGGAACCTGGAATACCGCCGCCCCGACCTGCACGGCTGGGAGGCCACGACCGCCGACGTCGCCGCCGGGCTCGACGCCCTGCCCACCGTGGCGGCCGCGCTGACCGGCACGCGGCTCGACCTGGACAGGGTCGCGGTCGTCGGCCACTCGGCAGGCGCCCAGCTCGCCCTGCGGGCGGCGGCCGACAACGCCAAGGTGGCGCTGGCGGTGTCGCTCGCGGGCGTGCTCGACCTGGTGGAAGGCGACCGGCGGCACCTCAGCTCCGGCGCGGTGGCGGCGGCGCTGGGCGGGCACGCACGTTTCGACAGCGGCTCGCCGCAGGCGACGTACGCGGCGTCGAGCCCGCTGCTGCGGCTGCCGCTCGGGGTGCCGCAGCTCATCGTCCAGGGGTCGGGCGACGACCTCGACCTGATCGACTTCAGCCGCAGGTACGCCAGGGCGGCCGAGGCGGTCGGGGACGAGGTGACCTACATGGAGATGTCGGGCGACCACTTCGCGGTGATCTCGCCGCGCGCCCCCATCTGGCGCACCACCGCCCTCGCCATCGCCGAACGCCTGGCCAAGGCCACGCCGCCGAAGCCCGCCTGACCGGCCCGCCCGCTTCCCGCCCTCTCCCGGAGGTGCTCGCCTCTCCAGGAGAGGCGCTCGCCTTACCCGGAGGGGTGCCCGCCCTCTGGGAGGGGTGCCCGCCCTCCGGGAGGGGTGCCCCTCCTCCGGGAGGGGTGCCCGCCCTCCCGGAGGAGCGCACGCGGGGCCGGGCCCGGCTTCGGGGTTCCGCCGAGGGAAAGGCGTGCCGGCCGGAGTGCGTGGTGCCGTGTCGTGGAACCGGTCCTGGTGTTTCGCGCCGCCGCGCCGTACCAAGGAGGGGAGGGAAGGGAGCGACCGTGGAGGTCTCGATCGTCGGAGCCGGCCTGGTGGGCTGCTTGCTGGCTTGTTTTCTCGCCAGGAGAGGCCACGAGGTGACGCTGTACGAGCGTCGCCCCGACCCCAGGCTGACGGGCGCCGAGCGCGGCAGGTCGATCAACCTGGCGATCTCCGAGCGCGGCATCGACGCGCTGCGCAGGCTCGGCCTGGCGGAGGAGGCGCTGGCGGAGGCCATCCCGATGCCGGGCCGGATGATGCACGCCGTCGACGGCTCCCTCACCTTCCAGCCCTACAGCTCCGACCAGCGGCACGCGATCAACTCCATCAGCCGGGGCGCGCTCAACGGCAAGCTGCTCGACGCGGCGGAGGCGCACAAGGGCGTGCGGGTCAGGTTCGGGCACCGGCTGACCGGCATCGGGGACGGCACGCTGGAGTTCGAGGGCGGCATCGTCGAGAAGGGCCAGCAGGTCGTCATCGGCGCCGACGGCGCCTACAGCGCGGTCAGGGCCAGGCTTCAGCAGCTGCCGGGCACCGACTTCAGCCAGCAGTACCTCGACTACGGCTACAAGGAGCTGACGATTCCCCCCAAACTGGGGGAGTTCGCCTTCGACCCGGGGGCGTTGCACATCTGGCCGCGCGGCCGGTCGATGATGATCGCCCTGCCGAACCCCGACAAGTCCTTCACATGCACGCTGTTCTGGCCGCACGAGGCGCTGGCGGCGCTCGACACGCCGGAGAAGGTACGCGCCTTCTTCGGCAAGGAGTATCCCGACGCCGCCGAGGTGATGCCGCACCTGGCCTCCGACTACGCCCGCAACCCGGTCGGGCACCTGGTCACGATGCGCTGCGACCCCTGGCACGGGACTGTCAACGGCACCCTGGTCGGGCTGATCGGCGACGCGGCCCACGCCATCGTCCCCTTCTACGGCCAGGGCGCCAACTGCGGCTTCCAGGACTGCGTCGAGCTCGACCGGTGCCTCGACGAGACGGGCGACGACTTCGCCAGGGCGCTGGAGCTGTTCCAGCGCCGCAAGGCCGACACCGACGTCATCGCCCGCCTCGCGCTGGACAACTTCGTCGAGATGCGCGACAAGGTCGGCTCCCGGGTCTTCCTCGCCCAGAAGCGCGTCGAGCACGCCCTGGAGCGGGCGCTGCCGGGCCGCTACGTGTCCCGCTACGAGCTGGTCTCCTTCTCGACCACCCCGTACGCCGAGGTGGAGCGGCGCGTGGCCCGCCAGCGCCGGTGGGCCGCGGCCGGGGCGGCCGGGCTGCTGATCGCCGGGGCCGTCGCGTGGAGAAGGTCCCGCTAGGCCGGGACCGGTCAGGCCTGCTTGCCCATCGCCTTCCTGATGGCGTCGACCGTCCTGTCCTTGACCGCCGCCAGCGGACCCATCAGCAGGTTCTCGGTGGCCGTCTCGACGCCGGGGTGCGGGTGCGTGGGCGCCAGCGCCTCGGCCGCCTTCACTCCCACGGCCATCGTCCTGCGCTCGGCCTCGCTGGTCTCGGCGCGCAGCTGGGGGAACTCCTCGCGTTCCTCGGCCGCGGCGTGTTCCAGCACCGACGCGCGCAGCGTGGCGAGGTTGGCCGTGAACTGCGGGTCGTCGACGCCCGCCTTCTCCATCTCGGCGAGCATGTCCTTGGCCGCGTTCTCCTCGGCCAGCCGCTCGTCCACGACCGCCTCCCCGCCCGGGAGCTTGCGCCGGGCGTAGGGGTGGACGATCTGCTCCTCGGCCGTCTCGTGGACGGCGAGCAGCCGTACCAGTCGCTGGAACGGCTCGCCGCGGGCGTCGGGCGGCGCGCCCTCCACCTCCGCGAACAGCTCCTTGATCAGGTCGTGCTGGTGGAGCAACAGGTCGACGACGTCGTTCTCGTTCATCCGCTCGGGTACCGTCTGATCCGCCATGGGAGCCTCCTTCCTGGTCACCCCTGCGCCTACCCTCAGGGGAGCGGGAACACCTCCGTCGGCTGGTGGGCGTGGATGTCCTAGTCGACGCGGGAGAGGACGAGCGGATCCTCCTCACCGGAGACGGCGGTGAGCGTCTCCTCGTCATCGGACAGGGTGAGGGTCCCGCTGCTCTTGCTGAAGCCGCAGTCCAGGAAGAACTTGTAGCCGTCGTCGGCGGGTTTGACGGTGCCCTCGCAGGCGCCACCGTCCGCGCTGGTGGTGATCGCGCCGTCCTCGGTGATCTCGACCGTCACCTGAGAGTCGTCGGTTTCCCCCTCCCATGCGCCCTCCAGCGCGCCCAGCCCGCTTCCGCAGGCGGTGAGCAGGAGTGCGGCGCAGAGCAGGCCGGCCATCGCGCTCAGTTTGGAGAACATGTATCTGACTCCTTCGTTCGAAGATTGCTGATGTCTTGCGCCCGGTGACGAGATCGGGGCTGGTGACCGGAATCCGCGCGGGTAGTGGTGGCGGCCGGCCGTATCGGCGACCGGCCCGTCAGGGGCCGGCCGGCGGGGTGGTCTTGGGGTGCACCACGATGGGCGCGCTGGACTTGACGACGCCCGAGCCCTTGATGGCATGGCCGTCGTGCGCCTTCCAGATGTCGAGCTGGTAGGTGCCCGGCGGGACGTCGGTCCACTTGTGGTACTGCCAGGCGTTGCAGGCGAACTGCACGGCCTCGCGGCTGGGCCGGACGGCCACCCAGTAGACGGTCGTCCCCTGGGGACAGCTCTCGTACGACCAGAACTCGACATCCCCTTCGGCCGTCTGCGTCCACCACGGAGAGAAGATCCGGAACGCCATCCGGTCGATCCGGACCGGGAACCCATACCCCTTGACCACCTGCGGCGCCCCGGACACCGGCACGGCCGCCGGGCCCGTCCCACGGGGTGAAGAGGTGCCGGCCGGAGCCGCGGGCCCGTTCCCGCCGGCGTCCCCCGGGGAGAACGCCGGCGGGTACACCAGGAGCAGCGCGGAGATCACGACGGCGACGGGGATCACGGAGAGGGGTGTCTTCCACCACGGACGGGCGGTGCCGGGCGGGCGGGTGACCGAGGCCCGGACGGCCGGGTCCGGGGGAGCGGCAGTGCCTTGTGGCGCTCCGAGGCCGTCCAGGACAGGACCGCGCGAGAGGCGGACGTCGGCGGTCGACAGGCCGGGGTTGTCGTGGAGGAGCCGGGACAGCAGGGCGGCGGCCGTGGGACGGGCGGCGGGGTCCTTGGCGAGGCAGTCGCGAAGGAGGGGGAGCAGCCCGGAGGGGACGCCGGTCAGGTCGGGTTCGGTGGTCAGGACGGCGTGCATGAGCGCCGGCACGGTGTCACCGGAGAACGCCTGCCGTCCCGTGCTCGCGAAGATCATGGTGCGGGCCCAGCTGAACAGGTCGGTGGCCGGGGTCGGCTCGCGCGGCTCGAACTGCTCGGGGGACATGTACGCCGGAGTGCCCATGGCGTTGCGGGTGAGCAGGTGGCCGGTGGCGCTGGCGATCCCGAAGTCGATCACGACGGGGCCCTCGGGGCCCATGATGACGTTGGACGGCTTGAGGTCGCGATGGACGACCCCGGCGCGGTGGATGGCCACGAGAGCCGCCAGGGTCGCGACGGCCAGGCGGTCGAGGCCGCTGCCGGTGCGCGGGCCGTCCGTCCTGACCAGCGAGTGCAGGGAGGGGCCGGGGACGTACTCGCTGACGAGGTAGGGCCGGCCGCCGTCCACCCCGGTGTGCAGCACCCTGGCCGTGCAGAACGGCGCCACCCGGCGCGCGGCGGCGGCTTCGCGTTCGAAGCGCCGCAGCGCGTCGGGGTCCCCGGCCATCGAGTCGAGCAGCACCTTGATGGCCACCCGCCCGCCGTCCGCTCCCACGCCCAGGTGGACGACGGCCTGGCCGCCCGAGCCGAGCGTGCCGGCCACCACGTACTCGCCGTACTTCTCCGTCACTGTCCTTGTCCTTACGTGGCCGCGCGGCGGGGGGTGGGGGGCTGGGCTCGGCCTCAGCAGTAGATCGCGCTGTTCGCGTTCCCGGCGAACTGCCTGCGGCTCGAGTCGGTGAACACCACGCGCCCCCAGGCCCGGATGCACTGGCTGCCGGCGATGAGGGTGGCGCCGTCGGTCCGGACGAAGCCCCGCTTCACGTGGCTCTCGGCGTTGGCCCGGTAGTGGTAGCCGCCGGTGTCGAGGTGGTCCTGGTAGTCACGGCACTCGGCGACGGAGCGCCCGCACACCCAGATCGAGACCGACATGAACTTGGCGTAGTCCTCGGCCGCGAGGCTGGTGTTGGTGAAGGCGCACACGCGGCTGCCGTTGCGGTGGACGTGCAGGAAGGCGCCCTTCATCCGCGCGCCCCCGTTCGTGGCGGTGATCTCGGTGCGGCCGATGCGCTCACCGGCGCAGGGCAGACCCTGCGTGGCGGCCTGGGTCGTGCCCTGGGTCGTGGCCTGGGTCGTGGCCTGGGCGGCGGGGGCGTGGACGACAGACCCGGTCAGAGCGAGCCCGGAGGTCAGAGCCACCGTCGCGGCAAGGCGTGCAGAAGCAGACATCGTGGACATGAGGGTCCTTCCTGAGGGGGAGCGGATGAGATGATGGCGATCATGGATGGTGATCGTCCCGGACCGATGCTGCCCTAGGCGGTAGGCCTTCGACACCCCCTGCAAGCTGCGGAAACAAAGCAGCAACAACCGCAACAACTGCACAGCGACAGCGGAGGAGAGCATGGCGCGAGGTGGACGCAAGGATCACCCGATCGATCGGGAAGAGGGTCCGGTCGCGGAGTTCGTCGACGATCTGCGGCGGTTACGTGGCACGCTGACTTTGGAGGAGCTGGGGCGCCGGATGCGGTACCACCCCAGCACGCTCTCGCGGCGGCTCACGCCGAAGGAGTTGCCCCCGCAGGAGTTCGTGGACGCCTACGTGCGGGCCTGCGGGCACGACCCGCAGCCGTGGCTCGAACGCCGGCGGGAACTCGGCGAACAGCCCGCCGAGACCCAGCCGGACGACCCCGCCGAGACCCAGCCGGACAACCCCGCCGGGCCTCGGCCGGACGACTCCGCCGTGGCGCCGCCGGACGCGCCCGCCGTGGCGTCGCCGCCGCCGGTCGCCCCCTGGTGGAGGCGGCCCCGTTACCTGGCTCCCGCCGCTGCCGTGATCGCCGCTCTGTTGCTCGGCTACTCGCTGTTGACGCCGTCGGAGAGCGGAACCGGCCCGGCGGCCGCGCTGCTGGCCGTGCCGGTGTCCGGGGCGCCGCAGGTGGTCAAGGGGTACGGGTTCCCGACCCGGATCGACCGGATGGCGTTCCGGATCTTCTCTCCGTGGTGGACGCAGACCGCCGACGGGGATGTCGAGTTCTGGTCGTACGAGAGCTGCCCCCAGGGGACCACCGTCTACTGGGTGGCCGTCCGGCCCAGCCGCGAGGCCGTGCAGTTCGCCTGCAACGCCTGGCAGTACCACAAGTGGACCGACGTCCCGCCGGGCACCTACCAGCTCGAGACCTGGAAGCTGCACGACGGCCAGGCGATCAAGGGCTCGGGCGTCGTCAGGTCCAGCGTGCCCATCGTGGTGCACCCCAAGGAGACGCCGAGCCCCACCCCCAGCACGACGTGACGGGACCGGCCGCCGCCGTCCGGCGATGGCCGCCGACCCCCCTCGGATGTGACCGGGCCTACGGCATCAGCCCCAGCCGCCGGGCGGCCACCACCGTCTCGTGCCGGTTGTGCGTGCCGAGCTTGCGCATCGCCCCGCGCAGGTAGCTCTTGACGGTCTCCGGCAGCAACCCCAGGCGCCTGGCGATCTCGGCGTTGCCGCAGCCGAGCCCGACCCAGGCCAGCACGTCGAGCTCGCGCGGCGACAGCCGTACCGGGGGCGCGGGGTCGCGCCGGACCTCACCGGACAGCCGCGCGCAGACCGTCAGCAGCCGCTCGCGCAGCTCGGGCGCGTCGACCTCCTGCGCGATGGCACGCAGTTCGGCGTTGGCCTCGCGCAGATCCTCCTGTCCGGGTGCGCGGCCCGGCGTCGCGCCCGCGCGTTCGGCCAGCGCGAGCCGCCGGGACACCTCGTCGCGGACGGCCAGCTCGGTGGCCAGCTCGCCGCTCACCCGCATGGCGGCCAGCAGCACCCGGTCGCCGAAGGCCAGCGGCTCCCTGATCGCGCCGTAGATCACCGCCCGCACCACGGAGTCGACGACGACCGGCACGGCCAGCACCGAGCGCAGCGACTCGGCGAGCACGGGGCGGTCGTACTCGTGGGTGATGTCGGTGGCCGTGGCGTAGTCGCCCACCGCCGCGGGCCGCGCCAGCGCGAGCACCTTGCCGCCGAGGCCTGCCCCCGCGGTCACGGCGATCCCGTGCAGCGCGTTCGTGCGGGTGCCGCGCAGCTGCGACATCCTGATGTGGCGCCGCTCGCCGACCATCCCGCCGAAGGCCACCTGCACGCCCGCCGTGCGCTGCAGCCTGCTGAGCGCCTGCTGGAGCGCGTCCACCTGCTCGAGCATGCCCTGATCCAACCACTGGCGGCCGGGCGGCACCACCCCTGTTCGGGGGTGGTACGGCGCGCGGCCCGGTCGCAGACTGTGAGCATGCAGTCCTACTCCAGCATCGCCGCGCACGCGCCGCTGCTCGGCGAGACGATCGGGCAGAACCTCGAGCGCACGGTCAGCCGCTTCGGCGGCAGGGAGGCCCTCGTGGAGGTGCCCACGGGCCGGCGGTGGACCTACGCCGAACTCAACGCCGAGGTGGACGGCCTGGCCAGGTCCCTGCTCGCCCGGGGGATCGGCAAGGGCGACCGGGTCGGCATCTGGGCGCCCAACTGCGCCGAATGGGTCTTCGTCCAGTACGCCACGGCGAAGATCGGCGCCATCCTCGTCAACGTCAACCCCGCCTACCGCGGCCACGAGCTGGAGTACGTGGTCCGGCAGTCGGGCATGCGGCTGCTGATCAGCGCCGTGTCGCACAAGGGCAGCGACTACCGGAAGATGATCGAGGAGATCGGTTTCGCCGACGTCGTCTATCTCGGCGAGGACAGCTGGGAGCGGCTGCTGGCCGCGCGGGTGCCCGCCGAGCGGCTGGCGGCGATCGAGCTGTCGCCCGACGAGCCCATCAACATCCAGTACACCTCCGGCACGACGGGCTTCCCCAAGGGCGCGACGCTGTCGCACCACAACATCCTCAACAACGGCTACTTCGTCGGCGAGCTGATCCACTACACCGAGCGCGACAGGGTCTGCCTTCCGGTGCCCTTCTACCACTGCTTCGGCATGGTGATGGGCAACCTCGGCGCCGTCTCCCACGGCGCGTGCGTGGTCATCCCCGCCGCCGGCTTCGACCCCGAGGCCACGCTGCGCGCGGTCGAGCAGGAGCGCTGCACCAGCCTGTACGGCGTGCCGACGATGTTCATCGCCGAGCTGGCCCTGGCCGGCGGGTTCGACCTGTCCAGCCTGCGTACCGGGATCATGGCGGGCTCGCCCTGCCCGGTCGAGGTGATGAAGCGGGTCGTCATCGAGATGCACATGACCGAGGTCGCCATCTGCTACGGCATGACCGAGACCTCCCCGGTCTCCACCATGACCAGGACCGACGACACCCTGGAGCGCCGCACCGAGACGGTCGGCCGGGTGATGCCGCACGTCGAGGTCAAGATCGTGCACCCGGAGACCGGGCTGACGGTGCCGAGGGGCGAGCCGGGCGAGCTGTGCACCCGCGGCTACTCGGTGATGCTCGGCTACTGGGACGAGCCCGGCAAGACGGCCGAGGCCATCGACGCCGCCCGGTGGATGCACACCGGCGACCTGGCGGTCATGGACGCCGACGGCTACGTCAGCGTGGTCGGCCGCATCAAGGACATGGTGATCAGGGGCGGGGAGAACGTCTACCCGCGCGAGATCGAGGAGTACCTCCACCGCCACCCCGACATCGCCGACGTCCAGGTCATCGGCGTCCCCGACGAGAAGTACGGCGAGGAGCTGATGGCCTGGGTCGTCATGCGCGAGGGCGCGCCGCCGCTGACGGCCGAGGCGGTCAGGGAGTTCTGCGCGGGGGAGATCGCCCACTACAAGATCCCGCGCTACGTCCACGTGGTCGAGGGCTTCCCGATGACGGTCACCGGCAAGATCAGGAAGGTGGAGATGCGCGAGCGCGCGATCGACGTGCTCGGTCTGCGGTGAACGGAACCCGGCGCCCTGGGGAGGGTGTGGTCACCATCACGTTGCCTTATTAGAAAACTGTCCAAAAAATGAGGGCATGGCCCACCTTCCCCGTCTGGCGGTGACGCGCACCGCCAAGCTCGCCACGCTTCCCCTCGGCTACGCCGGCCGTACCGCGCTGGGGCTCGGCAAGCGCGCGTTCGGCAGACCCGCCGAGCTGATCGCGGCCGAGGTGCAGGCGCGCACCGCCGAGCAGATCTTCACGGTGCTGGGCGAGCTCAAGGGCGGCGCCATGAAGCTGGGCCAGCTGCTGTCGGTGCTGGAGTCGGCGCTGCCGCCCGCGATCGTCGAGCCGTACCGGGGGGCGCTGACCCGGCTGCAGGACTCGGCGCCGGCCATGCCCTCCGCCACGGTGCACCGGGTGCTGGCGCAGGACTTCGGGGACGGCTGGCGCGAGCACTTCGCCGCCTTCGACGACACCCCCGCCGCCTCGGCCTCCATCGGACAGGTGCACCGGGCGGTGTGGGCCGACGGCAGGCCGGTCGCGGTCAAGGTGCAGTACCCGGGCGCGGCCAGGGCGCTGCGCACCGATCTGCGCCAGGTCGGCAGGGTCGCCAAGCTGTTCGGTGTGCTGCTGCCCGGCCTCGATGTGAAGGCGTTTGTCCAGGAGCTGCAGGAGCGGGTCGAGGAGGAGCTCGACTACGGCCTGGAGGCCGAGGCGTGGCACGCCTTCGCCGAGGCGTACGAGGGTGACCCCGACTTCGCGATCCCGCCTGTCGTGGCCGCCTCCGAGCACGTGATCGTCACCGAGTGGCTGGACGGCGTGCCGCTGTCCAGGGTGATCGAGGAGGGCACCCAGGAGGAGCGCGACAGGGCCGCGCTGCAGCTGGTGCGCTTCTCCTTCTCCGCGCCCACCCGCTGCGGCCTGCTGCACGGCGACCCGCATCCGGGCAACTTCAAGATCACCCAGGACGGGCGGCTGGGCGTGCTCGACTTCGGCGCCGTCAAGCGGCTGCCCGGCGGGCACCCGGCCGCGATCGGGCCGCTGCTGCGCCACGGAGCCGCCGGCGACATCGAGGGCGTGGCCGAGGTGTTCCGGCGGGAAGGCGTGATCCGTGAGGGCGTGGAGGTCGACCTGGCCGCCCTTGCCTCGTTCGTCGGGCCGTACGCCGAGCCGATCGCCGTGCCGGAGTTCGCCTTCACCCGCGACTGGATGCGCGAGCGCGGCCTGTACATGTTCAGCGACGGGTCGAGCATCTTCCGCATGCTCAACGTGCCGCCCGACTACGTCGTGAGCTTCCGCGTGCTCACGGCGGGCTACGGCATCCTGTCGCAGCTGGCGGCGAAGGCGCCCTTCCGGGCCGAGGCCGAGCGCTGGATTCCCGGGTTCGCCGACCAGGATTAACTGACATTTCGGGCAGGCCGTAGCATGTCGTGGTGCTCGAAGTGCTCGGCCTGCTCGCGGTCGGTGTCGTGGCCGGAGTGGTCAGCACCGTGGTCAGCCTGGCCTCGATCGTCTCCTACCCGGCGCTGCTGGCCTTCGGACTGCAACCGCTGGCCGCCAACGTCACCAACACCGTCGCCCTGGTCTTCACCGCCGTCGGGGCGGCGGCGGGCTCCCGGCCCGAGCTCCACGGGCAGGGCTCCCTCGTGCTGCGGCTGGGCTGGATCACCGCGCTGGGCGGCGCCACCGGCGCGGCGCTGTTGCTGCTCACGCCCTCGCGGACGTTCGAGATGATCGCGCCCTTCCTCATCGCGCTCGCCTCCGTGCTGCTGGTCCGCCCGCCGGGGACGCGGCCGGACGGCGACCACGGCCTGCTCACCCGGGTCGCGCTGTTCGCGGTCGCCGGATACATCGGCTACTTCGGGGCGGCGGGCGGGATCCTCATGTTCGCCGTGCTCACCGCCATCATGGATCAGGCGCCCGCCAGGGTGAACGCGGTCAAGAACGTCGTCTCGGGGCTGGCCAACTGCGTGGCCGCCGTCGGGTTCGCGCTGTTCGGCCCGGTGGAGTGGTGGGCGGTGGCGCCGCTGGCCGCCGGGTTCCTCGTCGGCGGCTGGCTCGGCCCCGCCATCGCCCGCCGCCTGCCCGGCAGGTCGCTGCGCTACCTGGCGGCGGCCTGCGGGCTGGCGGTGGCCGTCAAGCTGGGGATCGACGCGTTCGCCTAGCGTGCGGGCTGCAACGTGTCGAGCACCCTGAGGGCCTGGTGGTCGGCGCCGCGCCGGTTCGGGTGCAGGGGGATGGCCGGTCCGAGCGGGTCGGTCGACAGCGGCAGGTAGCCCTCGACCCACTTGACGCCGGGACGCCGGCACACGTCGTGCCCGACGCTGGTGCTGTAGGTGTCGACGAACTCGATCCCCTTGGCCGCCGCCACCCTCGCCAGCATGGCGTTCAGCTCCTCCAGCTTGTCGCCCAGCCATTCGAGGTCGTCGTCGGCGGCCTGGACGTAGGGGTAGCAGCCGCCCTCCTGCGGCAGCCCCGCCAGGTAGTCGACGAGCAGGATCCGGGCGCGTGGCGATCGCTGCCTGATCCCGTCGACGACCGCCGCCACCTTGGGCTCGGCCGCGACGATGGCCCGCGACATGCGGTCGACGCCGCCCCGCACCCACGCCGGCTTGCACGGCCGGCCGAACGGAGCGGGCAGCAGGTTGAGGCACCCGGCCGCCGCCGTGGCCAGCTTGGCGTCGTTGCCGCCGATGCCCAGCGTCACCAGGTCAGTCGTCGTAGTCAGCCGGTCGAACTGCGGCGGGTTCACCCCGTCGAACAGGTGCCTGACGTGGTTGACGTCCTGCTCGGCCGTCATGTGGCGGGTCGTCGCGCCGCCGCAGGTCGCGTCGCGGAAGACCGGGACCCCCAGCGCCGCGGCGACCTGCTTGGGATAGTTGTAGGTGCTCTGCGCGCAGCCGCGGGGCGCGTGCGCACCCGTGACGTGCAGGACGGAGACGTCGGCGCTCCACGAGTCGCCGAGCGCGACGTACTCCTGGTAGGCCTGGACGGGCGCGGTCAGCAGCCCGGCGAAGAGGATCAAGGAAGCCAGCACGCCGACATTGTGGAGAGCGTCACGCGGCGTGCGCAGCCGATTTCACCAAGTCATGGGAGCCGGTACGGCATGCGCATGCCGTACCGGCTCCGCGGGGTCACGGCTTGCGGTGCTTCAGCAGCTCGTGCACCTTCTCGATCTTGGCGATGGACGCCGGCGCGACCGCGGCCGACTTGGCGGCGGCCGTGGGCGTGGCGCCGGTCGGCGAGGTGGCCGGCTTGCCGGGCGTGAACAGCCAGGTGTCGAACAGCGCGTCCAGCTGCTTGCCCGAGATCCGCTCGGCCAGCGCGATGAACTCGGCGGTCTCGGCATTGCCGTGCGCCTTGGCGCGCGCCCACGTCCTGATGATCGACCAGAAGGCCGCGTCGCCGACCTCGGTGCGCAGCGCCTGCAACGTCATGCCGCCGCGGTAGTAGGTGGCGTTGTGGAACAGGTCGGCCGCGCCCGGGTCGCCCGGCTTGACCTGCCAGAACGGGTCACCGGCCGGGTACTGGTCGTAGAAGAAGTCGGCGACCTCGGCGGCCGTGCCCTCACCCAGCTTCTCCGACCAGATCCACTCGGCGTAGGTGGCGAAGCCCTCGTTGAGCCAGATGTGCTTCCAGTCCTTCACCGCGACGCTGTCGCCGAACCACTGGTGGGCGTTCTCGTGCACGACCACGTAGGTGTCGGGGCCGCCGGAGAAGAAGCGCGGGTCGTAGACCGGCTGCGTCTGCGTCTCCAGCGCGAAGCCCGGCAGCGCGCTGGTGACCGAGCCGCCCATCGAGTGGAACGGGTAGCGGCCGAACCGGTCCGCCAGCCAGTCGACGATCTCCGGCGTCCGCTCCACCGACTCCTTGGCCGCCGCCTCGTAGCGGCCCAGGTTCTTGCTGTAGGCGGTGGTGACGGGCAGCCCGCCCGACGAGCGTCCCTGTCGCACGTCGAGCTGCCCGACGAACAGCGTGGCCAGGTAGGTGGCCATCGGCTTGTCCATCCGCCAGGTGGAGGTCGTCCGATCGCCTCGCGTGCGTTCCCCGACCTTGACACCGTTGCTGATGGCCTGCGTGCCCTTGGGCACGGTGATCGTGATGTCGTAGGTGGCCTTGTCGAGCGGGTGGTCGTTGCTCGGGAACCACCACCAGGCCACCTGCGGCTGGCCCAGCGCGAGCGCGCCGTCGGCGGTGGCGATCCACGGCGTGAAGCCGCCCGTCTCGTCGGGCACCGGCACCTTCGACGGGGTGTCGGCGTAGGTCACCTCGACGATGAACGGCGTGCCCCTGACCAGCGTGCGCGGCGGCGTGATCTCCAGCTCGTGCAGGCCGGACCTGGCGAACGTGGCGGTCCTGCCGTTGACCTTGACGCTGTCGACCTTGAGCAGGAAGTCGAGGTTGAAGCGGGTCAGGTGCTGGGTCGCCGTGGCCACGATCGTGGTCTTCCCGCGCAGCAGGTCGGTGCCGGGCTGGTAGTCCAGGGTCAGGCTGTAGTGCCTGGCGTCGTAGCCGCCGTTGCCGTGTTCGGGAAAGTAGGAGTCTCCGATGCCCGGTGCGCCCGGGCCCTTGTCGGTGGCGGCCGCCGGTGTGGCGAGGAAGAGCCCCGCGGCCGCGCTCATGGCGATAAGGGTGCGTGATCGGATTGATCGCATCACCGCAACGTAACCGAGGGCCGTCGCCTCGTCTACGACATCCGCGCCACCCCGGCGAAGCGCCTGGTCACCTCCCGCCAGACGGCGACGGCGGCGGGTTCGTCGAGCAGCGCCCTGCGATGCAGGTCGGCCAGGTCGAAGCCGCGGTCGTCCCACTCCAGGATCCGTTCGGGCGCCACCTCGGGGTGGAACTGCACGCCCCACGCCGCCGAGCCGACCCTGAACGCCTGGTAGGGACAGGCCTCCGTGCGCGCCAGCCACACGGCTCCCTCCGGCAGCTCGACGACCGCGTCCTTGTGGTGCTCGATCGCGGTGACGACCCCGGGCAGGTCGTGGAAGAGCGGGTCGGCGGCGGCCTCCGGGCGCAGCGTGATCGGCGTGCTGCCGTTCTCCGGCTCGCCCGCGTCGGCCTTCACCAGCCCGCCGGCCACCTCGGCGAGCATCTGCCCGCCCAGGCAGATCCCCAGGTACGGCCTGCCGTCGTCGATCGCCTCCCGGACCAGCTCCCTGGTGGCCGGCAGCCACGGCGCCCTGGCGTCGTCGGAGGGCAGGTAGCCGCCGCCCAGCACGACCAGCGCGCGCCCGCCCAGCCGCGCCGGCAGCTCGTCGCCGTCGAAGGGCCGCACGACCTCCAGGTCGAGACCGTCCTCGGCCAGCCAGTCGCCGACCCTTCTCGGGCCGCCGCTGGCGGCGTTCTGCACGATCAGGACTTCACGCATCGTGGGCCTTTCTGAGCCGGGTGGGGGATCGGCTCGGCGGGGTGGTCGAGCTCGGAGCGGGCATCGTCGAACGCCGCCCGGCAGGGACGGCGCGCCGGGCGGTCAGTGGACGGTCTCGGCGATCGGGGGTCTCCCGGTCAGCGCGGCAGCGGCCTGGTCTGGTCGTCGTCGCCGCGGTCGGGCCGCTGGAAGGGGGTGAAGGCGGAGGGGTAGGCCGGCTGCTGGGACGGCGGGCCGTACGGGGCGGGCGGCGGGGGAAGCTCGGGCCTGGCCGAGCGCCAGCGCGAGGGGAAGGCGGAGACGGTCACCAGCATCACGCCGAGGGCGAGCAGCATGCCGGTCGGGCCGAGCACGTCGAAGCCGTACTTGAGCGTGTCAGGCAGCAGGAGCAGCAGGTCCGACGGATACAGCCAGGGCATGACCAGCACCACGCCCATCAGGGTGTAGGTGAGGCCGGCCAGCAGCGAGGCCACGGGGGACAGCCGCGAGCCGGCGACGAATCCGAGCACGATCGCGGTTCCGGCGAGCGCGAGTGCTCCCCACCACGGCCCGGTGTAGGTCCTGAACGCGAACAGGATCTGGCCCGCGCCGAAGGCGAGGCCGACGGCCAGCAGGGGAGTCAGGAGCAGCCCAGCGACCACTCCGAGGACATGGCGGACAGCGTTGGACATGCTGGGAAGTCTAGACGTCACCGCGTCGATTCCCTGATCACCAGTTCGGGTTGGAACATGATCTGCTGGTGGGCGTGTGTGTTGGGATTGTCACACTCGTCCAGCAGCAACTCGGTGGCCACCCTGCCGAGCTGGTAGGTCGGCTGCCTGACCGAGCTGAGCGAGACCGCCGACGCGGCGGCGAAGTCGATGTCGTCGTAGCCGATCAGCGACACCTGCTCGGGCACCCGCACGCCCGCCTGCAGCAGGCCGCGCAGCAGGCCGAGCGCCAGCAGGTCGTTGGCGCAGAAGACGGCGTCCGGCAGGTCGGCCACGAGCATCTCCGCGGCCTGCTGGCCCGCCTTGGCGGTCATCGACGGCATCTCCAGCACGCGCAGCTCGGCGGGGTCGCGGCCGGCGGCGGCCAGCGCCCGCTCGGCCCCCTCGCGCCGCTCGCCGCACTGCCGCATCGAGGCGGGTCCGGCGACGTAGACGAGCCGCTCGGCCCCGCCCGCCAGCAAGTGGGAGACCGCCATCATGCCGCCCATCACGTCGTTGACGGACACCGCGCACTGGTCGGGCCGCTCGGCGGGATGGTCGACGAGCACCACGCTGATGCCGCGCGAGCGCAGCCGCTCCAGGCGACGCGAGTCGTCGTCGGACGGGGTGATCAGCACGCCGCGCACCCGCTGCTCGGCGAAGACCAGCAGGTTGCGCTCCTCCTTGGCCCTGCTGCCTGAGCTGTTGCCGAGGATCACCGCGTAGCCGCGGTCGCTGGCCAGATCCTCCACGCCGGCGGCGACGTCGGTGAAGAACGGGTTGCCGATGTCGATCACGGACAAGCCGATCGTCCGGCTGTGGCCCGCCCGCAGCGTCGAGGCCGACCCGTGGCGGACGAAGCCCAGCTCGCGGATCGCCTGCTCGACCCGGCTGCGCGTGGAGCCGGCGACCTTCTCGGGGCGGTTGAGGACGTTCGACACCGTGCCGGGCGACACGCCCGCCCTGGCCGCGACCTCCTTGATGCTGACCGGTTCAGCCACGCCCGCCCCCCGGATGGTAGGTGCGCAGCGGCTGGCTGCGCCGTACCAGCTCGCGCGGGTCGGCCACCAGCCCCAGGGCACGCGCCTGCACCAGCACGTTGCCCAGCGCCGCCGCCTCCACCGGCCCCGCGACCACGGGCAGGCCCGTGGCGTCGGCCGTCAGCTGGCACAGCAGCGCGTTGCGAGCGCCGCCTCCGACGATGTGCACGACCTCGACCTCCCGTCCGCTCAGCCGCGCGGCGTCGCTGACGGCTCTCCGATAGGCGAGGGCGAGGCTTTCCAGGATGCATCGTACGGCCTGCGGCCTGCTCGACGGTGCGGGCTGCCCGGTGCGCGCGCAGTAGGCCGCGATGCGGGCCGGCATGTCGCCCGGCGGCAGGAAGCTCGGATCGTCAGGATCGATCACCGCCGTGGACCGTTCGGCCGCGGCCGCCCGCAGCAGGCCCTCCAGGTCGCTCTCGCCCCATGCCCGCATGCACTCCTGCAAAATCCACAGGCCCATGACGTTGCGCAGGTAGCGGATGGTGCCGTCGGCGCCCGCCTCGTTGGTGAAGTTGGCGGCCACGCTGCCGTCGGTCAGCACCGGTTCGTCGAGCTCGACGCCGACCAGCGACCAGGTGCCACAGGAGACGTAGGCGAAGCGCGGCGTCCGCGCGGGCACGGCGACCACGGCGGAGGCGGTGTCGTGGGAGGCGACCCGCGTGACGACCGCGCGGTGCCCGACGTCGGCCGTCAGCGGGCCCACCACGCTCCCCGGAGGGGAGATCCGCGGGAAGATGCGCGCCGGCAGGCCGAGGTCGGCGATCATCGGCCGTGCCCAGTCCCTTCCCCTGACGTCGAACAGGCCGGTGGTGGAGGCGTTGGTGAGCTCGGCCCCCTTGACGCCGGTCAGCCAGTAGGTGAGCAGGTCGGGGATGAGGAGCAGCGTCTCGGCGTGGTCGAGCCGGCTCTCCAGCAGCTGGTAGAGCGTGTTGAACGGCAGGAACTGCAGGCCGTTGACCTGGTAGCGGTCGAGGTCGAGCCGCTCGGTGTAGCGGGCGGTGCGCGCGTCCCGGTAGTGGACCGGGTTGCCGATGAGCGCGCCCTCGCCGTCCAGCAGGCCGTAGTCGACCGCCCACGAGTCGACGCCGATCGAGTCGGTCTCGCCGGCCCTCCGCAGGCCGTCGAGGGTGTCCTGGTAGAGGGCCAGGATGTCCCAGTGGAGGGTGCCCGCGACGGTGACGGGACGGTTGGGGAAGCGGTGCACCTCGACGAGGTCGACCCGGTCGGCCGTGACCTCGGCGCGCATGACCCGGCCGCTGGACGCGCCGAGGTCGACAGCTGTGATTCGCATGCGCTGATTAAAACGTATTTCCCGGCTTGGCATTGACCTTCAGCGGAGGTGAGTCTAGTTTTCGTTAAAACGTTTCAGGCACCCAGGCGGGGAGTCGCATGATCAAGGACCTGCTCAGGCGGCAGCACATCGAGACGCCCTCCTGGGCGTACGGCAACTCGGGCACGAGGTTCAAGGTGTTCGCCCAGCCGGGCGTGCCCCGCGACCCCTACGAGAAGCTGGCCGACGCCGCCCAGGTGCACGCCTTCACCGGCATCGCGCCCACTGTGGCGCTGCACATCCCGTGGGACCGGGTCGACTCCTACGAGGACCTCGCCGGCCATGCCGCCTCGCTCGGCCTCGGCATCGGCGCGATCAACTCCAACGTCTTCCAGGACGACGACTACAAGCTCGGCAGCGTCACCCACCCCGACCCAGCGATCCGCCGCAAGGCCCTCGACCACCTGCTCGCCTGCGTCGACATCATGGACGCCACCGGCTCGGCCACCCTCAAGCTGTGGTTCTCCGACGGCACCAACTACCCCGGCCAGGACGACATCAGGGCGCGCCAGGACCGGCTGGCCTCCGCGCTGGAGCAGGTCCACGAGCGGCTGGGGGAGGGGCAGCGGCTCCTGCTGGAGTACAAGCTGTTCGAGCCCGCCTTCTACGTCACCGACGTGCCCGACTGGGGGACCGCCTACGCCCACTGCCGCGCCCTCGGCGACAAGGCGCAGGTCGTCGTCGACACCGGCCACCACGCGCCCGGCACCAACATCGAGTTCATCGTGGCGTTCCTGCTGCGCGAGGGGAAGCTGGGCGGGTTCGACTTCAACTCCCGCTTCTACGCCGACGACGACCTCATGGTCGGCGCGGCCGACCCGTTCCAGCTGTTTCGGATCATGTTCGAGGTGATCGGCGGGGGCGGGTACGGCCCGCACGTGTCCTTCATGCTCGACCAGTGCCACAACATCGAGCCGAAGATCCCCGGGCAGATCAGGTCGGTCATGAACGTCCAGGAGGCCACGGCCAAGGCGCTGCTCGTCGACCGGGAGGCACTGGCCGCGGCGCAGGCCGAGGGTGACGTGCTGGGGGCCAACGCCGTGCTGATGGACGCCTACAACACCGACGTGCGGGCCATGCTGGGGGAGTTGCGGGCCGAGATGGGCCTGGACCCCGACCCGATGGCGGCGTACGCGAGGTCCGGGTACTTCGAGAAGATCGCGGCCGAGCGGGTGGGCGGCTCCCAGGCGGGATGGGGCGCATGAACCGGCAGGTCCTGCCCCGCGACCCACCGGCGCGGTCTGACGATCCAGCTCCATCACCGACACCACACGCAAAGGGAGACACCTGATGACGGTTACCGAGCTGCTCGACCGGGCCCATGCCCTCGGCTCGGACCCGCGCAACACCAACTTCGCGGGCGGCAACGCCTCGGCCAAGGGCGTCCGGCGCGACCCCGTGACCGGCGGCGACGTCGAGCTCATGTGGGTCAAGGGCTCCGGCGGCGACCTCGGAACCCTCACCGAGGACGGCCTGGCCGTCCTGCGCCTGGACCGGCTGCGCGCCCTCGCCGGCGTCTACCCGGGGGTCGAGCGCGAGGACGAGATGGTCGCCGCCTTCGACTTCTGCCTGCACGGCAAGGGCGGCGCCGCGCCGTCCATCGACACCGCCATGCACGGCCTGCTCGACGCGCCCCACGTCGACCATCTCCACCCCGACTCCGGCATCGCCCTGGCCACCGCCGCCGACGGGCCCGAGCTGACCGCCCGCATCTTCGGCGACCGGGTGCTGTGGGTGCCGTGGCGGCGGCCCGGCTTCCAGCTCGGTCTCGACATCGCCGCGCTGCAGGCCGCCAACCCGCAGGCCATCGGCTGCGTCCTCGGCGGCCACGGCATCACCGCGTGGGGCGCGACGAGCCAGG
This sequence comes from Nonomuraea sp. NPDC003754, assembly GCF_053605785.1. Taxonomy (NCBI): domain Bacteria; kingdom Bacillati; phylum Actinomycetota; class Actinomycetes; order Streptosporangiales; family Streptosporangiaceae; genus Nonomuraea; species Nonomuraea sp. NPDC003754. The sequence continues at coordinate 57,879 of NZ_JBSGJX010000009.1, read as the reverse complement.
AGTGCCAGGCGAACTCCCTCGAGATCATCCGCACCGCCCAGCGCTACATCGACGAGCACGGCAAGCCGGAACCCTTCGGCCCGGTGATCCACCCCTCGCCACCGGCCGCCGAGCGGAGGGCGCGCGCCGCCGCGCTCTTCCCGCTGGTCCGCGGCCTGTGCTCCACCGACGCCCGCCAGGTCGGCCACTACACCGACAGCCCGGAGGTCCTGGACTTCCTCGCCCGTGCCGAGCACCCGCGCCTGGCCGCCCTGGGCACCTCCTGCCCCGACCACTTCCTGCGGACGAAGGTGGCTCCCCTCGTCCTCGATCTTCCCCCCACCGCCTCGCTGGACGAGGCGATGGCGCGGCTGCGCGTCCTGCATGCCGAATACCGTGACCGGTACGCGGCGTACTACCGGCGGCATGCCGTACCGGACTCGCCCGCGATGCGCGGCGCCGACCCGGCGATCGTGCTGGTTCCCGGCGTCGGCATGTTCTCCTTCGGCAAGGACAAGCAGACCGCGCGGGTCGCCGGCGAGTTCTACGTCAACGCCGTCAACGTGATGCGCGGCGCCGAGGCCGTCTCCACCTACGCGCCGATCCCCGAGTCGGAGAAGTTCCGCATCGAGTACTGGGAGCTCGAGGAGGCCAAGCTGCGCCGCCTCCCCAAGGCCAAGCCGCTGGCCGGACGGGTGGCGCTGGTCACCGGCGGCGGCTCGGGCATCGGCGCCGCCACCGCCCGCCGCCTGGCCGCCGAGGGCGCCTGCGTCGTCGTGGCCGACCGCGACCTCGCAGCCGCCGAGAAGGTCGCCGCCGAGCTCAACGGCCACCCCCACCTGCCGCCCGCCGCAGGCGTTCCCGGCGCGGCCGGGCCGAGCGCCGTGGAACCCGCCGGCCGGCGGGGGGCGGACACGGCCGTCGCCGTCGCGGTGGACGTCACGTCCGAGGAGCAGGTCGTCGCGTGCGTACGGCAGGCCGTCCTCGCCTTCGGCGGCGTCGACCTGATCGTGAACAACGCCGGCCTGTCCCTGTCGCGGTCGCTCCTCGACACCACCCTCGACGACTGGAACCTCCAGCACGACGTCATGGCCAGGGGCTCCTTCCTCGTCTCGCGGGAGACCGCCCGAGTGCTCCTCCTCCAGGACATCGGCGGCGACATCGTCTACATCTCCTCCAAGAACGCCGTCTTCGCCGGGCCGAACAACCTCGCCTACGGAGCCGCCAAGGCGGACCAGGCCCACCAGGTGCGCCTGCTGGCCGCCGAGCTGGGCGCCCACGGCATCCGGGTCAACGGCGTCAACCCCGACGGCGTGGTGAGGGGGTCGGGCATCTTCGCGTCAGGGTGGGGGGCGAACCGGGCCGCCGTCTACGGAGTGGAGGAGGAGAAGCTGGGCGAGTTCTACGCCCAGCGGACGCTGCTGAAGCGCGAGGTCCTGCCCGAGCACATCGCGGCGGCGGTGTTCGCGCTGACCGGCGGCGACCTGTCGCTCACCACGGGGCTGCACATCCCCGTCGACGCGGGGGTCGCCGCGGCCTTCCTCCGCTGAGCCGGGACGGTCGCCGGCGAGCCGTCCTTGTCGACACGCCGGTGCTCGGCGGCGGTCGTGCGCGGCCGGGGTTCACCGGCCGCGCCTAGCATGGGCCGGTGAACGAGATCGATCTGCGGCATCTGCGCCGCTGCCTGGAACTGGCCGCCGAGGCGCTGGAGTCGGGCGACGACCCGTTCGGCTCGGTGCTGGTGGCCGCCGACGGCACCGTCCTGGCCGAGGACCGCAACCGCGAGACCTCCGAGTCGGACCCCACCCGCCACCCCGAGATCGACCTGGCCAGGTGGGCGGCCGCGAACCTGCCGGTGGAGGAGCGGGCCGGCACGACCCTCTACACCTCCGGCGAGCACTGCCCGATGTGTTCGGCCGCGCACGGCTGGGTGGGGCTCGGCCGGATCGTCTACGCCGCCTCCGCCGCCCAGTTCGTCGCCTGGCGGGCCGAGCTCGGCCTGCCCGCCTCGCCCGTCAACGCGCTGCCGATCCAGCAGGTGGTGCCCGGCGTCACGGTGGAGGGCCCCGTCGCGGACCTGGCCGAGGAGGTGCGCGCCCTCGTGCGTCGCTCGGCCGGGGGATGATATGCCGGAGGTATGGCGGACAAGGATCCCGAGACGACGCTCGACCGCCGCTTCAGCAGCGACAACGCCACCCCCACCAGCTGGGCGGAGGCGCGCGACATCCTGTCGGCGGCGGAAATCTACTGGCTGTCCACCGTACGGCCGGACGGCGGCCCGCACGTCACCCCGCTGATCGCCGTCTGGCACGACGGCGCGCTGTACTTCTGCACGGGGGCGACCGAGCGCAAGGCCAAGAACCTGGAGAGCAACACGCGCTGCGTGCTCACCACCGGCTCCAGCTCCATGAGCGGCGGCCCGGACGTGGTGGTCGAGGGACGCGCGGAGCCGGTGACCGACGAGGCCGAGCTGCGCCGGCTGGCCGAGGCGTACACGACCAAGTACGGCCCCGACTGGCGCTTCGACGTCGCCGACGGGGCGTTCGTCGGACGGGGTGGCCGGGTGCCGGTGTTCAGGGTCGCGCCCGAGCGGGCCTTCGGCTTCGCGAGGGACGGCGAGTACGGCCAGACCCGCTGGCTGTTCTGACCGCCCCGCGACAGGCCACGCACCGCGCCACACGAGGCGGGACGCGCCCCGCGACGGCCCGGCGCCGCAGGTGGCGACCCGGGATCTGACGCGGTCAGGCCGTGGCGGTGAGGGCGGGGAAGCCGGTTCGCCAGGAGGGCCAGGCGGGGGTCCAGCCGAGGGCACGGGCCTTCGCGTTGGAGGCGCCGCGCTCCCAGCCCTCCCGTCCCGCCGTGCTCTGCCCTGTGCTGTCGGGCGTGCTCTCCGGCACTGGCTCCTGCACTGGCTCCGGAGCGGGCTCGCCGAGGGCGGCCGCCAGCACCGGCACCCACTCCCGGGCCGGAGCCGGCTCGTCGTCGACGACGTCGACGACGTTGACGACGCCGTCGGGCCAGTCGAGTGCCAGGAGCGCCGCCAGTGCGGCGTCCGCCACGTGCACGAACGAGCTGACCGCGGCGCCCGCCGCCAGCTGTCCTTCGCGGAGCTGGTCCGCGACCCACTCGCCCGGGGAGTACCAGGTGCCGGGGCCGTACAGCAGGCCGTACCTGAGCACGACATGCCGTTCCACCTCGGCCGCGGCCGACTCCAGCGCGATCACCGGGCCGACCATGCCCTCGCGCGCCGGATCCAGCGGCTCCTCCTCCGTGGCGGGGGCGTCACCGGCGGCGTAGACCCACGAGATCGACTGGGCGACGATGCGGCCCGCGCCCGCCTTCAGCGCCCCGTCCACCAGGTTGCGGGTGCCCTCGCGGCGGATCCGGGCGTTCTGGTCGAAGCGCCGCTCGCCCAGCGCGGTCAACTGGTGGATCACCGCGTCGGGCCGGGCGGCGGCGAGCGTGGCGAGTGTGGACTCGCGGTCGAGGACGTCCAGCCGTACGGCGTCGGCGCCGGCGGCCCTGATCGCGGCGACCCCCGCGTCCGACCGCGAGGTGCCGACCACCTCGTGTCCCGCCTCGAGCAGCAGCGGCACCAGCTGACGGCCGACGGCCCCGTTGGCCCCCGCCAGGACGATCTTCATTCGGGTCAGACCTCCTTCGCCGGAACACCGTGGCGGTGACGGCGTCAGAGATCGTAGCCAGGAGCGCGCGGTCGGGCCCGGCGCGGGGTCGGCCTGACCGCGACCGGGTCCCCGGGGAGTACGGAGATCATCTTTTCGCAGGTCGCGGCCACGATCATTACCTTCAGTAACATCTGGACCGCGCTGGCGACAGTGGATACGTTTTTGACCCTCTTCCGACTGAAGGCGATGATGAACGACGAATCCCCTGGCCGGCTGCCGATGCGTGAGGACGCCGAACGCTGTCCCAGCACCGACCGCGGCCGCCGCTGCGTCCTGCCGCCCGGCCACCCCGGCGACCACGTCTACCCGCCGCTCACCTGACCCGCTCTCACCTGACTCAGCCGCGAGGAGCGCCCGCCCCCACGGGCGGGCGCGGGTCTGCGTAAACACGACACCCCAGGCCGGGACGGCCTGGGGTGTCGATGTGGTGGACGATACTGGGATTGAACCAGTGACCTCTTCCGTGTCAGGGAAGCGCTCTCCCGCTGAGCTAATCGTCCTCGGTACTTCCGAGCGGAAGACGGGATTCGAACCCGCGACCCTCACCTTGGCAAGGTGATGCTCTACCACTGAGCCACTTCCGCGTTGCCGCTCGTTCGCGACGACGAAGAGAACTGTACCGAATCCTTGCCGAGTCCCCAAACCGAAAGCGGCGCGCACGGAGTGATCCCGGCCGCCGCGGCGGAGCCCGGCGGGCCGGACAGCGTCGCGGGCCCCGTCCGACGCGGTGGCGGTCAGGTCCTGGCGCGGGCGCGGAACGCGGCGGTCTTCACCCGGTTCTGGCAGGCCGTGGAGCAGAAGCGGCGGGTGCCGTTGCGGGAGACGTCCACGTAGACCCGGTCGCAGTGCGGCGCCGTGCACACGCCGAGCCGGTCGTGGAACTCGCTGCCCAGCACGATCGCCAGCGACGTCGCGCAGCTGGCCGCCCAGTCGCCCGCCATCGTGCCGCCGGGGCCGTGGAAGTGCAGGTGCCAGGGTTCCCCGTCGTGCCGGTCGAGGCGAGGCCGCGCGTTGGTCTCCTCGAGCAGCCGGTTGATCTGCCCGGCCGCCGCGTCGATGTCGCCCGAGGAGACGGCCTCGAAGACGGCGCGCAGCCGCCGCGCGACGGCGGCCAGCTCCGTCGCCTCCGTCGGGCTCGCCTCCTGGTGGCGCGGGTAGCCGGCGCGCAGCCCGTCGGTTGCCGCCGGCGCCAGGTCGGCGGGGAGGGCGTAGGGACGGCCCCGCCGCTCTCCCGGGGTCAGGGAGTTGATCAGTCCTACGGCGACCCGCACGACGCCATCATTGTGACTGTTGAATTCCACTTGACCAGTTACTCCCTCGCGCTCTACGTTGTGACTGCCGAAATTGTAAACGACGGTCACAAGGAGATCTTCGTGCTCACCAACGCTGCCGCCAAGGAGTGGATCGCACGCTGGGACCGCCAGCAGGAGGGCTACCTGCCCGACCGGGAGGAGCGTTTCACCGCGTTGATCGACGCTGTGGAGGCTCTGGGGCGCCCCGACCCGCTCGTGATCGACCTCGGATGTGGCCCCGGCTCGCTGTCGGCCAGGCTGGTCGAGCGCCTGCCCGAGGCCACCGTGATCTCCGTCGACGCCGACCCGCTGCTGCTCGGGCTCGGTCGCGCCGCCTATCCGCACCTCCGTTTCCTCTCGCTCGACCTGCGCACTCCCGGATGGACCCGGCAGCTCGGCCTTGACCGGCAGGCGGACGCGGCGGTGAGCACCACCGCGCTGCACTGGATCGCCGGTCCCGACCTGGCCACCCTGTACGGCGAGCTGGCGGCGGTCCTGCGGCCCGGCGGGCTGCTGCTCAACGGCGACCACCTCGACTCCGACGACGCCACGCCGTCCCTCGCCAGGCTGGAGCGTGCCGTACACGAGAGGGAGACCGAGCGCTACTTCGGCGGCGACCTGCCCGAGGGCTGGAAGCAGTGGTGGGAGGCGGTGGCGGCCGACCCCGACCTGGCGGCGCTCAACACCGCCCGCACCACGGCGGGCAGCAGCCACAGCGGCGCGGAGTCCAACTTGCTCTCCACGCACGTCGACGCCCTTCGCGGCGCCGGCTTCGCCGAGATCGGCACGCTGTGGCAGCGCGGCAACAACCGCTTGCTGTGCGCGGTGGCGGGTGCCTAGGCCGGCCCCGTGGGTGTCGGCCGAGGCGTGGCCGCGCAAGCCGTCGCTTGTGCGGCCCGTCCCGCACCGCTCTCCGCGCTCCACGCCGACCAGGCCGAGCCCGACGGCCCCCCGTGGTGATTCCTCCCATGCCGGGGCAGGAGAGACGGTGCGGTCGGTTGCCCTGTAAGGAGCTAACATCACATACGCCGGTTACCTGAGCGAGAGAGTGCAACATGCGCGACAACGAAGTCGTGAACGTCGGTCCTGAGCCGCTGACCTTCGACGACGTCATCCGAGTGGCCCGCCACGGCGCCCCCGTCCACCTCACGGACGACGCGATCGCCGCCATCTCCGCCGCCCGCCAGCGGGTGGACGAACTGGCCGAGAGCCCGACCCCCGCCTACGGCGTCTCCACCGGGTTCGGCGCGCTGGCCACCAGGCACATCGACCCCTCGCTGCGCGCCCAGCTGCAGCGTTCGCTGGTGCGCTCCCACGCGGCCGGCAGCGGGCCCGAGGTCGAGACCGAGGTGGTGCGCGCGCTGATGCTGCTGCGCCTGCACACTCTCGCCACGGGTCACACCGGCATCCGCCCGACGACCGCCAAGACCATGGCGGCTCTCCTCAACGCGCACATCACCCCGGTCGTCCACGAGTACGGCAGCCTGGGCTGCTCGGGAGACCTCGCCCCCCTCGCCCATGTCGCCCTCACCTTGATGGGCGAAGGCGTCGTGAGGGACAAGTCCGGAAAGGTCGGGCCGAGTGCCGAGGCGCTCAAGCAGGCGGGCATCGAGCCCGTCGAGCTGGCCGCCAAGGAGGGCCTGGCTCTCATCAACGGCACCGACGGCATGCTCGGCATGCTCATCCTCGCCATCCACGACCTCACCAGGCTGCTCAAGACCGCCGACATCAGCGCCGCCATGAGCGTGGAGGCGCTGCTCGGCACCGACCGCGTGTTCGCGCCCGAGCTGCAGGCGCTGCGCCCGCAGCCGGGCCAGGCGCTGGCGGCGGCGAACATGGTCCGCGTCCTGAAGGACTCCGGGATCATGGAGAGCCACCGCGACCCCAACGCCTGCACCCGCGTCCAGGACGCCTACTCCCTGCGCTGCGCCCCGCAGGTGGCCGGCGCCGCCCGTGACACCGTCGCCCACGCCGCCAACGTCGCCACCTGGGAGCTGGCCTCGGCCGTCGACAACCCCGCCGTCCTGGCCGACGGCCGGGTGGAGTCCAACGGCAACTTCCACGGCGCGCCCGTCGCCTACGTCCTCGACTTCCTGGCCATCGTCGCCGCCGACGTCGCCTCCATGTCCGAGCGCAGGACCGACCGGTTCCTCGACGTGGCCCGCAACCACGGCCTGCCCGCTTTCCTGGCCGACGACCCGGGCGTCGACTCCGGCCACATGATCGCCCAGTACACCCAGGCGGCCATCGTGTCGGAGATGAAGCGCCTGGCCGCTCCCGCGAGCGTCGACTCGATCCCGAGCTCGGCCATGCAGGAGGACCACGTCTCCATGGGCTGGTCGGCGGCGCGCAAGCTGCGCCGTTCGGTCGACGGGCTGACGCGGGTGCTGGCCGTGGAGGTGCTCACCGCCGCGCGGGCCATCGACCTGCGCGCTCCGCTCCAGCCCGCCCCCGCAACCGGGGCCGTGGTCGGGGCGCTGCGCGACAGCGTGCCGGGGCCCGGCACCGACAGGTTCCTGGCGCCCGAGATCGAGTCCGTCGTCCGCCTGGTCGCCGACGGCACGGTCGTGTCCGCCGTCGAGTCCGTCACCGGCCCGCTGGCCTAGCCGCTCGCCCCGAGACGGGCCGCCGCCCACCGGCGGCCCATCTCGCACGGCCCGCCTCGCGCGGCGCGGACGGCGGCCCGCCGCCTTCGTGCCTCTACGGCAGGGCGACGATCAGGTCGATCTCCAGCAGCAGCCCCGGCATGAACAGCTTGGACACCTCCACGGTCGTGCTCGCCGGCGGCGTTCCCGTGATGTACTTCCGGCGCACCTGCCCGTAGGCGAACCTCTGCTCCATGTCCGTCAGGTAGGTCCTGATGAACGCGATGTCCTCGAACCCGGCCCCCTGGTCGGCGAGGATCTTGCCGATGTTCTGGAAGACGGCCTCGGCCTGCGCCGCCATGTCGCCCTCGCCGACCACCTGGCCGCGCTCGTCGAAGGCGGCCTGGCCCGAGACGTAGAGCATGCCGCCCACGCGGACCGCGTGCGAGTAGAACCCGTTGGTGGCCGGCACGCTGCCCGGGTTGACGGGCACCGCGCGCGACGGCGCAGCGACTCCGGCCGCGACGTGCGTGGCGATCGCGGTCACGTCACGCTCGCCGTGGCCGGCGGCCTCCGCCGCCTCCAGCCGGGCCTGCGCCGCGCGTGCCATCGTCGTTCCCTCCCACGCCCCCAGCCGCACGTCCTTGGCCGCCAGCCCCAGCGCGTACCTGGTCTCCTGCGCCGGAGCCGCGACCCGCGCCGCCAGCGCGCCCAGCGGCGTGCCCGACAGCACCTGGGCCAGCGCCTCACGGGAGACCCCGTGCGCCTCGCCGTACGCGAAGGTCTCCGCCAGCAGGACCTGCGCCGGCACCAGCGCGCCCATCACGGCCACCTTCATCGCCGCGCCCGCGCCGAGCGGGCCGAGTTCGAGCACGGTCCCGAACTCCGCCAGCACCGTCCTGCAGGCCGACACGTCACCGCCGGCCAGCACCGTCAGCGTGCCGTCCGCGGCGGGGCCGACGCTGCCCAGGACGGGCGCGTCCACGAGCGCCACCGACGGGGGCAGCAGGTCGCGCAGCCGCCGCACCGCATCGGGGCCGATCGTGGACATCTCCACCACTGTCGTCCCCGGCCGCAGCCCTTCGAGGGCGCCGGTCAGCACCTCCTCGACGGCGGGGCCGTCGCGCAGCATGGTGATGACCAGGTCGGCGCCCTCCACTGCCGCCGTCACCGGGCCGAGCCCGCGCTTCCACACCGTCACCTGGTGCCCGGCCGCCTGCAGCCGCCGGGCCATGGGGACGCCCATGCGTCCCTGTCCGAGAAAGGCAATCACGTCCGCATTCAATAGTGATACGAGCCATTCCACCACCGACTAGGCTGCATGCCAGCCATGCTTGAAACGAATGACTTGCGGCTGTTCACCGAGGTCGCCCGCGAGGGCTCCTTCACCGGCGCGGCCGAGTTGCTCGGCTACACCCAGTCGGCGGTCTCGCGCCGCATCGCCGCGCTGGAGCGCGCGGCGGGCGGCCCGCTGTTCGTCCGCCTGGCCAGGGGCGTCCGGCTCACCCCGGCGGGCGTCGCGCTGCAGCGGCACGCCGTGGCCGTCCTCGACCGTCTGGAACGGGCCGGGGAGGAACTGGCCGCGATCCACCGGGGCGAGGGCGGCACGCTGCGCGTCGGCGCCTTCGCCACCGCGAACGTGTGGCTGGTCCCGCAGGCGCTCAAGACCTTCGGCGAGCGCTTCCCCGGCGTCGAGGTGCGCCTGACCGAGGGGCTGACCGGGCTGCTGCTCGACCAGCTCAACGGCGGCGCCCTCGACGTGGCCGTGGTCAGCGACTACCCGGCCGGCCTGCCCGCGGCCGCCGAGACCGTGCTGCTGCTGGAGGAGCGGCTGCTCGTGGCGCTGCCCGCGCATCACCGGCTGGCCGATCGTGAGGTGGTCGACCTGCGCGACCTGGCCGAGGAGACCTGGATCGAGGCGGCGCCGCCGGGCCGGCCGACGATCCTGACCGCGGCCTGCGCCCGGGCGGGTTTCACGCCGCGGGGCGGGCTGCGGGTGGCCGAATGGACGGGCAAGTTCGGCTACGTCGCGGCGGGCCTCGGCGTCACGCTGGTGCCGGAGCTGGCGGCGCGGGCCGTACCCGGCGATCTGGTGGTGCGGCCGATCTCCGAGGAGGGGCCGCGCAGGAAGGTTTACGCGGCGCTGCCGGACGTGCCGCTGCCGTCCGCGCTGGCGCTCGTCGGAATACTGGGACAATAGGGGCGTGCAAGACAGTTTCGCCCATGTCGGCGGCCTCCTGGCGACCAGGCTCAGGGACCTCACCACCGACCTGGCCGCGCTCGACAGCGCGGGCTGGTGGGCGGTCGTGGTCGACTACGAGGGCAAGGTCACCTGCGCCGGCTTCGACGACGTACGGCCGGCCCCGCTGCCCGCCGCCGGAGCATGGCGCGGCCCCGCGCCCGAGGAATGGCGCAGCTCGCTCGACCAGGCCGCCTACGAACGCGGTGTGCAGCGCATCCGCGACTACATCGAGCAGGGCGAGGTCTACCAGGCCAACCTGTGCCGCGTCCTGTCCGCGCCGCTCGACCCCGCGGCCGACCCCCTCGCGCTCGCCGCCCGCCTCCAGGAGGGCAACCCCGCGCCCTACGCCGCCGTGGTCAGCGTGCCGGGGCTGAGCGTGGTGTCGGCCTCGCCCGAGCTGTACCTCTCCCGCGCCGGCTCCACCATCGAGTCCAGGCCCATCAAGGGCACCGGCGTCACCGCCGCCGACCTGCTCGACAAGGACTACGCCGAGAACGTCATGATCGTCGACCTGGTCCGCAACGACCTCGGCAGGGTGGCCGAGGTCGGCTCGGTGAGCGTGCCGGCGCTGTGCGCGGTCGAGGAGCACCCCGGACTGGTCCACCTGGTGTCGACCGTGCGCGCCACGCTGGCCGAGGGCGCCGGATGGGCCGAGCTGTTCGCCGCCACCTTCCCGCCCGGCTCGGTCACCGGAGCGCCGAAATCTTCGGCCCTGCGCATCATCAATGAGCTCGAAACCGAGCCTCGCGGGCCGTACTGTGGGGCGGTGGGCTGGGTCGACGCCGACCGGCGCACGGCCGCGCTGGCCGTCGGCATCCGCACGTTCTGGATCACCGAAGGGGAGATCCGCTTCGGCACGGGGGCAGGCATCACCTGGGGGAGCGACCCCCGCGGGGAATGGCGCGAGACCGAGCTCAAGGCGTCGAGGCTCATCCAACTGGCGTCCTCAGGAGGAAATCGATGAACGTTCCCGTCTGGGTCAACGGGGAACTACTGGATCCGGCGCAGGCCAGCGTCTCGGTGTTCGACCACGGGCTGATGGTGGGCGACGGCGTGTTCGAGACCGTCAAGTGCGTCAACGGGGAGTCGTTCGCGCTCACCAGGCACCTCGACCGGCTGAAGCTGTCGGCCCAGCGCATGGACCTGCCCGAGCCGGACCTCGAGGCGATCGCCGACGGCGTACGGCGCTGCCTGGCCGAGGCGCCCGCCTGGCCGCTCGGCCGCATCCGCATCACCTACACCAGCGGGCCTGGCCCCCTCGGCTCCGACCGCGGCGACCAGGGCACGACCGCGATCGTCATCGTGGGCGAGCAGGCCGCCTTCCCGCTCACCGCCGACGTGACCGTGGTCCCGTGGCCGCGCAACGAGCGCGGCGCCCTGGCCGGGGTGAAGTCGACCTCCTACGGCGACAACGCCAAGGCGCTGGCCTACGCCAAGGCCCGTGGCGGCGGCGAGGCCATCTTCGGCAACCTGGCCGGCAACCTGTGCGAGGGCACCGGATCCAACATCTTCCTCGTCCAGGACGGCCGCCTCATCACTCCCACGCTCGCCTCCGGCTGCCTGGCGGGCGTCACCCGCGCGCTGACCCTGGAGTGGTGCGGCGGGGAGGAGGCCGACGTGCCGCTCTCGGCGCTCTACGAGGCGGAGGAGGCGTTCCTGACCTCGACGACGCGTGACATCCAGCCGATCAGGCTGGTCGACGGCACCGTCCTGCCGTCCGCGCCGGGCCCGGTCACGGCCAAGGCCCAGGAGGTCTTCGCGGTCCGCTCGGCGGCCGACACCGACCCGCGCTGACCTCTCGGGCTCCGGTCCCCGCCGCCATGTCACCCGGCGGTCGCGTGACGGTGACGCGGCGGGGGCCAGGCTCGCCCCCGCCGCCGGCCAGGACTCAGTAGGTCTTCTGGGTCTGCACGTTGAAGTCGGCCATCCTCACCGACTTGGCGGGATCGGTCAGCGGGTCGTCGATCGCGATGACGTCCAGGCCGCGCAGTATGTCGCTGGAGTAGATGTAGCCGTTGTAGTAGTACGCCGACCACGATCCCGCGATCATCTGCGAGTGCTCGGCCGGCCGGTCGAAGAAACCGATCTCCTTCGGCGCGTTCGAGTCGGTGAAGTCCCAGATGGACACCCCGCCCTGGTACCAGCCCTGGACCATGATGTCCTTGCCCTTGACCGGGATCAGCGACCCGTTGTGCGCGACGCAGTTCTCCTTGGGGGCCTGCTCGCGCGGCATCTTGAAGTAGCCGCGCCGCTCCAGCTTGCCGTTCACGATGTCGTAGATCGCGTTCGCGCCCTTGGTCCTGGGCGTCCTGGAGTCGCAGGTCGCCATCCCGCCGCCGCCGAGCTCGTCGCCGAAGACCACCTTCGTGGCGTCGTTGTTGAAGGTCGCCGAGTGCCAGATCTGGAAGTTCTCCTTGTCCTTGATCTGCTGCAGCACCTTCGGCTTCACCCGGTCGGTGATGTCGAGGAGCACCCCGTCGCCGAAGCAGGCGGCGGCGGCCAGGTTCTTCTCAGGATAGGCGGTGATGTCGTGGCAGCCCGCCATGAACGAGTCGCTGCCCTGCCCCTCGGGGAAGATGTTGGGCGAGGCGACCACCTTGGCCTGCTTCGGGTCCTTCACCGGCACCTCGACGATCTGGATCAGCTCGTGCGGCGCGGGGCAGGTCTTGGAGCTGGGCTCGGGCCCCGGCGAGGAGACGTAGATGTAGAGGGTGTCGGGGTCCTTGCCGGGCACCATGGTGTGCGTGTGCGAGCCGCAGTCGGTCGCCACCGAGCTCACGTACTTGGGCGCCGTCTTGTCGGTGATGTCGAAGATCCGGATGCCCTCCCACGGCGTGCCGCCGTCCGAGGAGCCCAGGCCGGCCGGCTTCGAGGCGCACGTCGGGTCGGAGCGGACCTCGTCCACCGACAGGAACAGCAGGTTCCCGTGGACGGACACGTCGTTCTGCTGCGACTCGCAGGCGACCTTGCTGACCGTCTTCGGCTTGGTGGGGTCGCTGATGTCGTAGATCGTGAAGCCGCCGAAGTTGCCGACGAAGGCGTAGTCGCCCTGGAAGGCCAGGTCGGAGTTCCAGTTCGTGCTGCCGTTGAGCGGGGCCTCGCGCGGCACGTTGGCGACCAGCCTGACGTTGGCGCTCGTCGTCACCTCGTCGCCGCCGGAGCCCTGGGTGGAGGCCGCCGGGGCGGAGGCCGGAGCCGACGACGAGGAGGCGGCGCGTGGGGGTTGCACGGGCGGTGGCGCCGACGCGCACGCCGACACCACCAGCATCATCGTCACCACAGCACCCAGCCTGGTCACCTTCACACGCGCCCCCTTCGGAATCGTGGCCCAGTATGGAAGCTATGCCAGCCAGGTTCCGAACGTGCGGACTTATCGTCACGGTATTGGTGACATCGGCGCTGACGGGTTGCGCCGCGGCGGAGCACGACGGGCCCTCGGCGGTCGGTTCAGGCGCTCCGGTGATCGTGCCTGACACGCCGGGCGGGGCCGGCCGTACGGCCGCGCCGGGGGAGTTGCTCCCCTCCCGCGACTGGTCGGCCGTGGCGGCGGACGTGCGGTTCGCCGAAGGCATGATCCCGCACCACCGGCAGGCGCTCGAGATGGCCGACCTGGCCGGGTCGCGCACGACGACCGCGGGCGTGCTCGGCATGGCGCGGCAGATCGCGCTCACCCAGCGGCCGGAGATCGACGTCATGCGCGACTGGCTGCGCGCGCTCGGCAGGGCCGTACCCGATCACGGCTCGCACGCCGCCGGCACCTACGGGATGGCGTCGCTGGAGGAGATGAACAGGCTGCGGGCCGCGCGCGGCCCGGCCTTCGACCGGCTGTTCCTCGAGCTGATGATCAGGCATCACGAGGGCGCGATGCGGATGGCAGGCGAGGAGCTGTCCGGCGGCCAGGACCAGCGCATGCGGCTGATGGCCAAGGACGTCTACTCGGGCCAGGGCATCGAGGTGGCACGGATGAAGGAGGCCCTCGCCAGGCTCTGAGACGCGAAACGGCCCGCACCAGGAACGGTGCGGGCCGAGCGCCGCGGGAGGCGCGCCGACGGGTCGTCCGACGACGAGGTGGCCGGCGGGGGAGGAGGGACAGGTCAGGACGGCCAGAGCATGTTGGTCAGCTCGGAGTCCAGGTCCATGAAATCGGTCTCCCTGCCCGCGGGTACGAGCTCGTACGTGCGGTGCAGGAACTCGGTCAGGGGTGCCAGGGGGACTTCGAAGAGCGCCTGTCCGAACGGCGACGTCAGGCTGATGTGAAGCGTGCGCTCGCCGTCGGCGCGTGCGGGCCACACCTGCACGTCGCCGTCGCCGACACGTCTCACGATGCCTACAGTCAGCAGTTCACGGGCGAAGATCCACTCGACCGGTTCGTCGTTCCCTACGTGGAAGGCCATGCGGATGGCGTACGGGTCGTCGGCTGTATAGCTCAGCCCGGCGAGCAGGGGGACGGTGGTACGGTCGGGGACCACAAGCCGAAGGCCAAGCTCGGCGGAGACGGTGGTGCTGTTCATCGTCAGCCAAACCTTTTCGTCGTACGGTCCCCTCTTCGGGGCTTTCACTGCTCTGACGGACTTCGTCCTGAGCTATGACGCCGAACGAAGAAACCTGTAGGAAAGATTCCGCCTCCAGGCCCTTCTGTAACGCAACTCACAGCTGGACATTTGGGCATCTACCTGGCTAAACATCATTAACTTGGATGATGTTTGCGAGGGTTTTGCGGTTGCCGGCGTCGATCCGGCGCGCCCCGCGCGACCTTTCGGGCGATCGGGGCCTTCCGGAACAGCTCGATGGTATGCCACAGAGCCACCATGCTGATGGGCAACCGCCGCGTTTGGCCCGAATCCCCTGCCGATCGGCGCCGCTTCGCGCGTGGTCGGGAAGTGCGGTATGGTTTTCCACGTCGGCGCCGCAAGGGGCCGGACAGGGCGGGCGATTAGCTCAGCGGGAGAGCGCTTCGTTCACACCGAAGAGGTCACTGGTTCGATCCCAGTATCGCCCACACGAAGTTCCAGGTGACAAGGGGTTCCGGAGGAGATCCGGGGCCCCTTCTCGCTGTCTGGGGGTCGATGGGAGCCAATCGGGGAGCCATCTCACTCGGACGCTCTACCCGTGTCGGCTGTCGCCGAAGATGATGTTCATCGTCTGAGCGCCCTTGGTGATCACCGGCCTGAGCTGGTGCCGGTACACGGTCTCCGTGACGCTGGTGCCCGCGTGCCCGACGAGATCGGCGATGGTCTCGATGGCGCGGCCTTCCCTGAGCCGGAGCCCTGATCGCTCATCGTTGTTCCGGCCATCGAGCCTGCCGCAGCCCTGGGTTGCTCGCGAGGTACGCTCCGGCGAGCGCGAGCACCACCGCCACGAGCAGCAGAGCGATACTCGGCGCCAGAAACTGCAGGAGGAGACCAGCGGCCGCGCTGCCGACAGGTGCGCCGATTCCGGCGATCGTCGTGGTCGCGGCGATCACGCTGCCCCGGCGGTCGTCCGGTACCTGGCGGAAGATGAGCACGTCGATAAGCACGCCCAACGCGGGAAGCCCGAGCATTGCCCACAACAGCAGGGCGAACACCCACCATGGTCCCAACGGCACCGCCAGCAGCGCGAACACCGGCACCTGGCTCAGCAGCACACCTAACAGCACGATGCCCGGCCGAAGCCTATGGAGCGGCCGCACAAGAGGCGCACCAAGCAGTCCGCCAACAGCGAGTCCACTCAGCGCCAACCCGGTCTGCCACGGCGGGATCTGCTGATCGCGGAGCACCACGATCGTGATCAGCATGAGCGGCGCACCCACCGTGTTCAGCGCGGCGACCACCAGCGTTGCAGCACGCAGGACCGGATCCCGAAAGAGCATTCGGGCCCCGTCAAGCCAGCCACTGGGAGCACTCCCCTCAGCCGCACCCTTGGCCGGAACCCGCACGATCAATACCGCAATCCACGAAACAGCGAAGGTCACAGCCGACAGTGCGAACGGGAGGAACTGCCGGACACCGAACAAGAACCCGCCCAACGGCGCCCCAAGGAGAGTCGCCAGGTTGTCGCGTACCTCCTCCTGAGTGAGTGCCGCTGTGAGCTGCTCCGGCGGTACGATCTCCCGCACGATCAACATGCGTGCCGGGCCGCTCAACGCTCCGCCGCCGCCGAGGATCGCGGCGACGATGAGAAGGTGCGCCAGCGTCAGCTCCTGCATGGCAAGCGCGATGGCAGCGCTGGCTACCGCAAGGAACCGGACGCCTTCGACCAGGAGTAGGACACGACGCCGATCTCGTCGGTCGATGATTCGGCCAGCCGGCAGGCCGAGCATTATCAAGGCCGAGAGCTGGACGAACCCGAACAGGCTGGCGTGGGCCGGCGACCCGGTGATCGCCAGGATGACGAGAGGGTAGCCGACGTCGGCGGCCTCCATGCCGAGGAAGCCGGTGGTGGAGCCGATCCATAACGTTTGGAAGCGCCAGTTGCGCCTCAGCGGAACCGTACGTGACTCTGTGATGTCCATGCTCATGGTCCTCATCGTCGAGTGTTGACGGAGCTATTCACGTTATGGTGAATGCTGTCAGGTCCGTGAATGGGTGGCAAGGCCTATCCGACAAGCTGCCTCAGGATGTGTGATGGACTCACCCGCAAACCCCGTCAGCGACGTGGAGACGCTCAAGGCGTTGTCCCACCCCACGCGCCTCGCGATCCTGAGGGTGCTGACGCCAGGCGCCGGCGACGAAATGCCAGTGCGAACGGTCAAGGAGTTGTCTGCCGAGCTGGGACAGCCGGTTACCAAGCTGTACCGCCACATCAACATGCTGGAATCGCGCGGGCTGATCGAAGTTGCCGCGTCCCGATTGGTCTCGGGGATTGCCGAGCGAAGCTACCGAGCATGCCAGGTCTTGTTGTACCTGGACGCGAGCTTGCTGGGCCCGCAAGGCAGGCAGCAGTCCAGAGCACTGGACGCCGCAAGCTTCGACCGCGCCCGCGATAGCTACCTTGCGGCAGCCGCAGACTCCACCGACACCGAGCCGCTGCTGGCGTCCATCGAGGTCAGATTGACGCCTGAGCGGTACGTCGAATTCCAGCAAGCACTTCGAGCCATGATCACGGAATTCAGTGACGCAGACGACCCTGCAGGTCGGCCAGTCGGCCTGTTCTGCGCCCTACATGAGAGCAAGTGAGGCCTACTTCACCAAGTCCAAGGGCATCTGTCCGCCTGTTTCGGTCGCCCAGGCGGACTCCCATGCGAGGCCCCGACGTCAGTACGGCACGCGTCGGCGACCGGGTCACGGCCACGCTCTTCCCGAGCCGGCAGGACGGCCCCTTCGGCGTTCAGCACCTGCCACAGCGCGGCGGCTCGCTGGACGGCATGCTCACCGAGCTCGCGCTGGTCGACACGAGCACGCGCTCGTGCCGGTCCCCGGGCATCTGTCGTACGAGGAGGCCGTCACACTGCCCTGTGCCGCGGTCACGGCCTGGAACGCCCTGACCGGGGACGGCGACGGGCTGCGTGCGGGCCAGACCGTGGTCGTCCAGGGCTCGGGCGGGGTGTCGCTGTTCGCGCTCCAGCTGGCCAAAGGCGCTCGGCGCTTGGGTGATCGCCACGACCAGCGGTCCTGCCAAGGCCGCCCGCCTGCTCGAGATCGGCGCCGACGATGTCATCGACTACCGGGCCACGCCTGACTGGCCCGCGCGGGTTCGGGAGCTGACCGGCGGGCAGGGCGCCGACCGTGTCGTCGACGTCGCAGGGCTGGTGGACCAGTCGCTCAAGCTGTGGCGATCGGAGGCCATGTCGCCTGCGTGGGCTTCGTCGCCGATACGGCGGCGCCACTCGATTCCCGGGTGCTGTTCGCCGTGGGCGCGACCGTGCGTGCTGTCGCCGTCGGCAGCCGCGCACAGTTTCTCGCGATGAACCATGTCATCGACGTCAACCGGATCCACCCGGTCATCGACCGTGTGTTCTCCTTCGACGACGCCCCCGACTCCTACCGCTACTACGCCTCGGATGACGCGCTGGGAAAGGTGGTCATCCGGCTCTCGCCTGCCGCCTGAACCGCGAAAGCGGACGGAAGCTCTAGGACGCGCGTACACGGGCCACGACCAGGGACGTGAGGACCGCGAGGAGCGCACCGAACCACAGGACCGACTCGCGAGTCGTGGCGCTACCCGACGGCCACTCGCTGGCCGGACGCGACACGGTGTCCCTCGCCGACCTGGCCGGCGAGCCCGTCATCTGCCCCGACGTCTCCGTCTCGGCGGAGTCGGAACGCCACTGGATCGCCGATCCGCGCCCCGACGGCACCCCCGCTCCGCGCGGCCCTGCCGTCGCTCAGATCGAGGGCTGCCTGCTGATGGTCGCCCGCGGGCGCGGGATCTGGCCGGCACCCGAGCCGCTGAGCCGATGGGCTCCGGCGCCCGGCGTCCGGTGGCTCCCCCTCACCGGCGCCGAGCCCTACGAGCTGGCCGTCGTGTGGACGCCGCGGGCACCGGAATCCCTCGTGGCCAGACTGGTCGCCGAGATCAGAAAGATCATCGCCTGAGCGACGGCGACGCCGCGCTGTCGTGCGCGGTGCGGTGGCGCAGATCCGCCAGGTCGAGCAGACCCGGGCCGAGACCGGCGCCCTGACCGGACGACCGCGCGACCTCGGACAAGCGGGCCGAGCACTGGCGGGTCACCCGTAGCCCGGGCGCCGGAGGCGTGTCAGGGGCGCGGGGCGATGCCTTCGATCTCCACCAGCAGGTCCGACCGGCAGATGTCGACGGTGAAGTAGGCGATCTCCGCCCTGTCGGAGAAGGCCTGCTCGCACTTGGCGGCGACGAGCGGGACGTCCTCCTCGTGACGGACGTAGACCTTGACGAAGCGGAGGTCCTTCAGGGTCCGGCCGTCATCGATCCCGTGGGCCAGCAGGTTCTCCCGGCCGATGACCGTCGCGATGTTGCCGAGGGTCACGTCGCACTGCTTCTCGACGTCGCCCGCGTGAACCGTCCGGTGGCCGAGGATGCCGGCCGTACCGGCGACGAAGAGGTCACCGGCGCCCCCGAGGCCGCTCGGAGTGAAGCAGGTGGCGCGGGCGAACTTCGGCGGGCGAGGACCGTACCGGTGCGGATAGGACGGGGCGGGCACCTGCAGCGGGTTTTCGATGTTGCGCGCCCGCCCGCTCCGCGACGCCAACAGGTACCAGCTGATGCCGCCGCCCAGCGCGCCGACCCCGGTCGCGGCCGGCATGGCTTCGGCTCGCCCGAGAAGGCGATCCACCGCCTCTGCCCGGCCGAGGCAGAAGTCCCGGTAGACCTCCAGGCCGTCCGGGTTGGGGCGGTTGATGTCGGTGATGAACTGCCAGATCCGCATGACGGTGGGGTAGTCGAGTTTGGCGAGCAGATCGAAGGCCGTCCGGTAGGCGTCGCGGACCGGCTCCCGGTACGACCTGTTGGCCGGGACCTGGCCGGCGCAGAAGAGGTACTCGCCGTCGTGGGCGTAGACCAGGTCCTGGTACATGCCTGACGTGACGGGAGCATCCGTCTCCCACACCTCGGTGACGTGGCTGTTCCCGTCCTTGGCCAGGTGGACACCCATGTCGGCCACGCCTGCGCGGATCGCGGGAGCACGGTGGTGGTCCATGAACGCGATCCGGCCGAGGACGTGACGTCCGGAGGGCGCCGGTTCGCCGGAAGGGAGTAATCGGCAGTGGAGTCCGTTCGGGTGTGTCGTCATGTGCGCCGCCTCCCGCCGGTCAGCGTGCCGCCTGAGCCCGTAGTCGCCGCCGGCTGAGCTTGCCCGTGGAGGTTCGCGGCAGCTCGGTCACGAAGACGATCTCCGATGGCACCTTGTACCAGGTCAGCCGCTCCTTGGCCGAGTCGGACAAGTCGCTGCGTATCGCGGCGTGATCGCTCTCGTCGCCCTTGGCGATGACGTAGGCCAGCAGCCTCGACGTGCCGTCCTCGGCCCGTGTCGAGCAGACCGCCGCCTCGATCACCAGCGGATGCTGCGCCAGGACGTCCTCGATCTCCGCGGGGTGCACGTTCTGCCCGCCGACGATCTCGATGTCGTCGGCTCTGCCGTGGATCCGGATGTAGCCGTCGTCGTCCATGGTCGCCGTGTCACCCGTGGGCCACCACGTGCCCTCGCCGTGCCGGGGCACGTCCGACGGGGAGCCGATGCCGGGAGCGATGGTGGGCCCGGCGACCTCCAGGTTGCCTTCCGCCCCGGCGGGCACGGGTTCGCCCGCGTCGTCGACCAGCCGTACCCGGAACGGGGGCAGGCAGCGGCCGACCGTGCCTTCCCTGGCCTCCGCGAGGCTGTTCGCGGCGAACACCTGCCCCACCTCCGTGGTGCCGAGGACATTGAGCAGCCGTCCCCCCAGCACCTCCCGCAGGCCGGCCGCCAGGCCCGGGGCGAGCACCTCGCCGGCGGTGACGGCCAGCCGGAGGCCGGCCAGTGGCGACAGGTCCGGCTCGGCGAGCAGCCTGGCGTAGAAGCTCGGCTGGGCGTAGAACACGGTGACGCCGAGGTCGCGCATCGCGGCGAGCGCGGCGGCGGGCGCAGGCCGTTCCGCCGCGAGTACGGCGGCGCTCCCGCTGAGCAGCGGGTAGAGGAGCGTGTTTCCGAGCCCGTACGAGAAGTACATGCGGGACACGGACAGGCTCACGTCGTCGGGCCGCAGGTCCAGGACCCGGCCGAACGCGGAGGCGAAGACGTGGGGGTCGCCGTGCGTGTGGAAGCACAGACGGGGGCGTCCGGTGGTCGTTCCCGAGGTGAGGAGGGCGATGCCGGGGGTGTCCGGGCCGCATGCGGCCGCGGCGGGCGCCGGAACCTGTCCGGGCTCGGCCGGGATCAGGGCCGGTGTGACCGTGGCGCCGTCGAAGACGTCGGCGATGCGCGGGTCGGCGATGGTGAGCTTCGGCCGCGCGAGCTCGGCCGTCTGCCGCAGCTCGTCGGGGTGGAGGTCGGCGTTGACCAGCGCGACGATCGCGCCGATACGGAGCGTGCCGAGAATGGTCCAGATCAGGTCGATGCCGTCGGGCAGCGACGCCAGCACCCGGTCTCCCCTGCGGACGCCGGAGGCGGACAGGAACCCGGCCACCCGCTCGGCCCCGGCGAAGACGTCGGCGTACCGGTGGACGGTGCTTGCGGTGAGATATGCCGGGCGGTCGAGCCATCCCTGATCATGAGCGGTTCGCGCGAGATGTTCGGTGAGATTGCGGTCGTCCGTCATCAGACATCTCCTGTGATCGTCAGAACACGTTCGCTGTCCCACCCCTGTTTGTGATCTTCGCGAGCTTTCTACATCGCCTGACTCGGCAGCGTCAAGGGTGTGGAGTCGACGGTAACGGGACGGCGACGGCACGTGCCGGCCGGGGACGCCCCGGGTGGGACGATCGGTGCCGGGCAGGACGAAAATGGCGAGCCCCCGTCAGGGTGGGACGAGTGCCGGGCAGGGCGAAAACGGCGAGCCCCCGCCAGGACGCGTCGGATACATTGCGGCGCTATGGACATCACCCCGCGCAACCCGACCGAAGGCGTCTACCCCGCCACCGCCGACTACGTGCACGCCATCGAGGTCAGCGGGGCCCAACGGCTGCTGTTCGTCGCGGGCACGATGGGCCTTGACCCTCAGGGCGTCCCCGGCGCCACCCTGGAGGACCAGCTGGAGCTCATCTGGTCCAACATCCGCGCCATCCTCGCCTCCGCCGGGATGACCGTCGACAACATCGTGCGGCTCACCAGCTACCTGCGCGACCCCTCCTATGCCGAAGCCAACGCCAAGGCGAGGGTAGCGGCGCTCGGCGGCCGTCCCGTGCCGACGACCGCGATCGTGGCGCAGACCCTCGTCACCGAGTGGCTGGTCGAGATCGAGATCATCGCCGCCGCCTGAGCGGGGGGAGCGGGTACCGCGGCCTGAGCGGAGGAGCGGGAAGCAGCCGGTACGGCAGGCCGGGGTAAGGGGAAGCGACGGGTACGGCAGGCCCGGGTACGGCAGGCCAGCCCCGGATACGGCAGGCTCGGGTACGGCAGGCCCGGGAAGGGCAGGGCCCGGGAAGGGCCAGCCCCGGGTACGGCAGGCCCGGGGACGGGGAGCGGGAAGGGCGGGTGCGGCAGGCCGGAAGTGGGGGAGTCGGTGGGCCCTCAGCGGTCGAACCAGGCCCTTCCCGACGGCGGGCCCAGCAGGAGGCCGACCACCACGACGGGCACGACCAGCTGCGGGTTGACAAGCGTGAAGACGTCGACGCCGGACTCCGCGAGCGTCTTGGCCAGCCCCGCGGCGAAGACCGCGGCCTCCAGCGCCACGACCGCGAGAAGGACACGCCGCCTGCGGGAGGAGACCCGGTCGGCCAGGATCCAGCCGCAGACCCCGGCCGCGAGCGCCGCGGACACCAGCGTCCAGGCGATCCACGGCGCGTCGGACGTCCCCACGAGCAGCCCACCCATGAACACCGCGCCTACGGCGGCCAGCGCCGACTGGATCGTCAGAAGCAGGCAGGCGATGTCCACGGGTCTCGGCATCCGCTGTTTCCGGTCCACGGGCAGATCATCCGCGCCGCGGCCGCGTGAGGGCAACATCCCCGCGACCGTCCTGTGACGGCGGAGAGCAAGAGGCCCTCGCGGATGGGGCCGGCAGGATCCATCGGCGCCCTCGGTCGCGAGCCCACCCATCCCAGCCGCAGGCGGCGCTCACCCCCAGCGCGCCCCACCCCAGCCGTAAGCGCACGCGAGGGGGCGCTGATCGAGGGGGCGGTGCGACTCTGCCGGCGGGCATCGAACCGCAGAAGAAGGCCGCCTGACCCCTACTGCCCGCCCGCGGCGGCCCGCCTCTCGGCCATCGCCTCGCGGCGCTCCTGCGCCCTGGCCGCCTTTTCGTGCTTGAGCAGGGCGCGGACGCCGAGCAGGAAGGCGGTGGCCACGATCGCGGGCGGCGCGAGGGCCGAGAAGACCTCGAACATACAGATCACCGTTTGGGGTCGGCGGACAAGGGTTCATCCAGGATATGACGCCTGCCCGTCGGTGCCTCCCCCCGCCCGGTCCGTAACGCGGCTTCCGGACGGCCGGAGCCGCCGCCGCTAGCGCGCGATGTCCGGCTCGCCCGCCGTGAGCTCGCCGAAGAGCTCCAGGGCGGCCTGCCGGACGTCGACGGGATCGAGGCCGTCGAGCACGTTCCTGGCGTGCTCGGCGTCCCTGGTGGTCGCCAGCGTGATGGCGACGGAGTGGGCGGCGGTACGGCTGAGCGACCCGGCGGGCGCGCGGTCGGCGAGCTCCTGGGCGCGCGCGGCGAGGTCGAGGTTGTCCGTCATAACCGCACGTTATAGAGGAACACGGCCGGTGACGTCCAGCTCCGCGAGATCCGTGATGACCACGTGGGCGCCAAGTTCCTTGAAGGCCAGCCCGGCCCGGTCGATCGCCACGACCTGCCCGAAACCGGCGCGGGCCGCCGCCTCGATCCCCGGCAGCGTGTCGCCGACCACGGCGGCCCGCTCCGGCGGGACGTCCAGCAGCCTGGCGGCCTCCTCGAAGGAGGCGGGGCCCGGCTGGTCGTGCCGGCCGTCGATGACGACGTCGAACAGGTGCATGAGCCCCGCCGCCGTGATCACCTTGCGGCAGTGCGCGCTCGCCGAGACGCCGGCCGTACGGCAGCCGCGGTGGCGCAGCTCGTGCAGCAGGCCGACGGCCGACGGGAAGGCCGCCACGCCGTACCGCTCGATCTGTTCGACGAAGATCCGGTCCTTGGCGCTCCCGAGCGCGGCCACCTCCTCCTCGCCGGGCCTGATCCCGCGCGAGGCGAGGAAGGTGCGGACCCCGTCGAGACGGGTGCGCCCGTCGACGTGACAGAGGTAGTCCTCGCGCACGTCGAACGGCGTCGAGGAGACGGCGCGCAGGTAGGGGTCGAAGACGCTCTTCCACGCCGCGGCGTGCACCCGGGCCGTGTCGGTGACCACCCCGTCGGTGTCGAACACCACGGCCCTGATACCGCTCAGATCGATCGCTGCCACATCTGTGACGCTACGCCTTGACACGCTCCCAGGGGAGAGCCATCTCTGGTAGGTGCGCGTGCTGCTGATCACGGTCGTGGTGATGACGCTCGGCGTGCTCGCCGCCGCCGCCGTCTCGCTCCTGATCCTCATCCAGCCTCCCGACTTCCGGCCTCCCGACTTCCGGCCTCCCGACTTCCGGCCACCCGGAGGAGGAGCCGGCCGGTGAGCCGCCCGGAGGAGGAACCGACCCATGAGTCGCCGGGACGAGGAGCGGGCTCGTGAGTCGCCAGGACGAGGAGCCCGCGGAGGAGCCCCTGACGAGGAACCGGCCGGTGCGGTCGGGCGCGGCGACCACACCGGGCCGGAGACCGGCCGCGCTCAGAAGGCGACGGGCAGCCGCTTCAGCCCGTAGACGATGGCCATCTCCCTGAAGGGCACCTCGTCGTACGGCACCGCGAGCCGCAGCTCAGGGAAGCGACGCAGCAGTGCCGGGTAGGCGATGCGCATCTCCATCTGCGCCAGCGGGGCGCCGATGCAGCGGTGGATGCCGTGCCCGAAGGCCAGGTGGGAGGGCGCCTCCCGCATCGGCTTGACGGTGTCGATGTCGGTGCCGAGCGCCGGGTCGCGGTTGGCCGCGGCCAGCGAGCACAGCACCATCTCGCCCTTGGCGATCGGCTGCCCGGCCAGCTCCAGGTCCTCGCGGGCGAAGCGGGGGAAGGCGACCTGGACCACGCTCATGTACCGCAGCAGCTCCTCCACCACCCTGGTGACGTGCTCGCCGCCCTCGCGCACCCTGGCCAGCTCGTCGGGGTTCTGCAGCAGCCACAGCGTGCCCAGCGCGAGCATGCTGGTGCTGGTGTCGTGCCCGCCGGTCAGCAGGCCGTCGGCGAACCCCGCCAGCTCCTTGTCGGAGATCTCGTCGCCGTGGTCGCGCACCAGCTGCCCGAGCAGCCCGTCACCGGGGTTCTTGCGCTCCCTCTTGGCCAGCTCGGTGAGGAAGGCCATCGACTCGTTGACCGCCGCGAGCGAGGCCTCCGGGCCCGCGGAGAAGTCGAACCGGTCCGTGCTCAGGCGCAGGAAGTCGGACCGCTCCTCGTACGGCACGCCGAGCAGCTCGCACACCACCAGCGACGGGATCGGCAGCGCGAACTCCTCCACCAGGTCCACGGGCGAGCCCTTGCGCTCCATGGTGTCGAGGCAGCCGGTCACGATCTCCTCGATCCGCGGCTCCAGGCGGCGCAGGCGGCGCATCGTGAACTCGGGCGTCAGGTAGCGGCGCAGCCTGGTGTGCTCGGGCGGGTCGCGGAAGCCGAGACCGCCGGGATCCTCCTGGGTGGCCCCCATGCCGATCACGTTGCCGAAGTCGTTGCTGAACTTTCCCGCGTCGCCCAGGACGGCTTTCACGTCCTCGTAGCGGGTGACCAGCCACACGGTCTGCCCGCCGGGGATCCGCATGGGGTAGGCGGCTTGCTCCGTGCGGATGCGGGCCAGCTCGGCGACCGGATCGAAACCTTCGCGCATGAACTGCACGAGCGGGAACTCATTATCAGACACGTGTGACAGCGTAGGGGGGCAGGTCGTCGGTTATGTGATCCCCTGGTAGGAATTGCGGCTCATCCCGGGGGCGGAAGATCGGTCGGCCGCTCGTAGCCCTCGTCCCCGCCGTACACCTCCTGGTCCGGGTCCTGCTCCGGCTGGTTGGCCGGGTCGCTGGGCGAGGGGCTGTGCTCGTCGGCGAAGTCCGGCTCGTCTTCTGGTGCGAGGTTCGACATGCCCGCTCCCTACCCCCGGGCGAGGGCGGAAGTCCCGACGTGGTGGCGAAACCGCCGGCCGCACACCCCAACACCTCGGTTTCGCATACAAGAAGCCGACATTCTGCGATGATCTCGTCGATATACAGTCGGACATCGAGACTGACGGAAAGTGACTGATGCCTCTCATCGAGCAAGCCGCCACTTTCGCGTCGGAGCACCCGGTCAGCGCGGCGCTGGTCTGCCTGCTGGCCCTGATCGCCCTGGCGCTCGCCTTCCTGGCCCTTCGCGTCGTCCTCCGGGTGGGGGCGCGCTTCTACCTTCAGGTGATAGCTCCCCGCCCGATCGAGGACATCCTCACCGTCGTCGCCGCCTCCATCGCCACGGGCGTGTCCGCCCAGGGCATGTGGCGCTTCTCCGGCGACGTGCTCGGCCTCGACGGGCCGCTCAGGCTGCTGCTGTTCGCCTTCATCGAGGTGGCGATCGTCACCTCGGCCGTGCGCGCCCGGCGCAACATGAGGGAGAACTTCTCGGCGGGCATCGACGGCATCGCCGTGTGGGCGCTGACCTGCCTGACCGCGGTGCTGTCCAGCATGGACGCGCGCAGCCTGGCCGAGGCGGTCTTCCGCCTGGCCGCGCCGCTGGTGGCCGCGTGGCTGTGGGAGCGCGGCATGGCCATCGAACGGCACCGCATCCGCGGCACCGGCCGCATCAACTGGCGCTTCACGCCGGAGCGGGTGCTGGTGCGCATGGGGCTGGCCGAGGTGTCCGACCGTACGGCCAGCGAGGTCGACGCCCACCGCAGGCTCACCCGCGTCGCGCTGGCCGCCAAGAAGGCCCGCAGCCTGCGCGAGCAGGGCGCCTCCGAGCGCAAGCTGCGCGTGGCGATGGCCCGCCTCGACCGGGCGATGGACCAGGCGGTCGAGCACACCGGGCTGGCCGTCGACCCGGCCCGCCAGGAGGCGCTGCTGCAGCAGATCGCCGCCCTCTACAACACCGCCAAGCTCATCGACGCCGACCCCCGCGTGCCGTGGGCCGCCGAGACCGACCACCAGCCGGTGCCCGCCAGGCCCGCGCTGCCCCCGGCGCTGGCCCGCCTGGTCGAGGACGAGGACGAGGACGTCGCGGTCCTCGACACCACCCCGCAGGTCATGGACACCGCCCAGCGCGCCGCCCTGATGCGGGCCGCCCGCGAGTACTGGGACCGGCAGATCGCCAAGCGGATCGTGCCGCGCACGGTCGACATCGCCCAGGAGATCGGCATCTCGCTGGCGACCGCCAGGGAGTACCGGGCGCTGTGGAAGCTCGAACCGCAGGCGCACGCGCTGATCGAGGCCCTCTACCACGAGCACGGCATCGTGGACACCGGCACCTTCCCCGTCATCGCGCAGGAGGACCGTATCCTCGCCGGGTGAGCGAACCCGCGATGAGCCGCACCCTCGACCGGGTGCGGAAGCTGCTGGCCAAGGCCGAGGGCACCGACAACGAGCACGAGCGCGAGACGTTCATGGCCGCGGCGACGGCGTTGATGGCCAAGTACGGCATCGAGCGGGCGGCGCCGTCGGCGCCCTCGTCCGCCCGCGGCGTGCCCGCCGGCCGGGTCGTCACGCTCGGCGATCCGTGGGCGCGGGAGAAGGCCAGGCTGGTGTACCTGGTGTCGGAGGCGGTGCGCTGCCGTCCGGTGCTGATCGGCAAGGGGGACGGCGGGCAGCGGGTGCACGTGTTCGGGTTCGCGTCGGACCTGGAGCGGGCCGACCTGCTGGCCACCTCGTTGCTGCTGCAGATGGCCTCGGGGCTGGCCAGGGTGCCGGTGCCGGCCGACCGGGTGCGGGCCTACCGGCGCTCGTGGATGCTGGGGTTCACCGACGAGGTGTACCGGCTGCTGGTGGCGGCCGAGTCGCGGGCGGCCGCGTCCGGCGCGCCGGGCACCGAGCTGGTGCTGGCCGATCGAAGGGCCGAGGTGGAGCGGGCGGTGGCGGAGGTGTACCCGCGCATCAGGCGCAGCGTGCCGCGGATGAGCGGCACCGGCTACCGCGACGGGGTGGCCGCGGGGCGCCGCGCCGACCTGGCCCGCACCGCCGTACGGCCGGAGCCGGCGGTCCCGCTGGACCGGTGACCGGTGACCGGTGATGGGAGTCGGCGCGACGCGGTGGACCGGTGACCGGTGACCGGAGCCGGCGTGAGGCGCCGGGCGGGTGGGCCGTCCGGCGCGCCGACGCGGCCGGCGGTCAGCCGAGCGCGGCCGAGACGACCGCGCGGGCCTCCTCCTGCACCCGGGCCAGGTGCTCGGGCCCCTTGAACGACTCCGCGTAGATCTTGTAGACGTCCTCGGTGCCCGAGGGCCTGGCCGCGAACCAGGCGTTCTCGGTGGTCACCTTCACCCCGCCCAGCGGTGCCCCGTTGCCCGGCGCGTTGGTCAGCACCCCGGTGATCGGCTCGCCGGCCAGCGTGCCGGCGGTGATCTGCGACGCCGACAGCTTGGCCAGCACCGCCTTCTCCTCGCGGGTGGCCGGGGCGTCCACCCGCGCGTAGGCGGGCGAGCCGAACCGCGACGTCAGCGAGGAGTAGTGCTCGCTCGGCGACGACCCGGTCACCGCGAGGATCTCCGAGGCCAGCAGCGCCAGGATGATCCCGTCCTTGTCGGTGCTCCACGGCGAGCCGTCGCGCCGCAGGAACGAGGCCCCGGCGCTCTCCTCGCCGCCGAACCCGAGCGAGCCGTCCAGCAGCCCGGCGACGAACCACTTGAACCCGACGGGCACCTCGTACAGCTTGCGCCCGACGGACGCCGCCACCCTGTCGATCATGCTGCTGCTGACGAGGGTCTTGCCGACGCCCGCGTCGCCCGGCCATGAGGGACGGTGACCGTACAGGTAGGAGATGGCCACGGCCAGGTAGTGGTTGGGGTTGAGCAGGCCGGCGTCGGGGGTGACGACGCCGTGCCGGTCGGCGTCGGCGTCGTTGCCCGTGGCGATGTCGTAGGTGGAGCGGTTGGCGATCAGCGACGCCATGGCGTGAGGGGAGGAGCAGTCCATGCGGATCTTGCCGTCCCAGTCGAGCGTCATGAACCGCCACGTCGGGTCGGTGAGCGGGTTGACGACCGTGAGGTCGAGGCCGTGCCTGGCGGCGATCTCGCCCCAGTAGGCCACGCTCGCCCCGCCGAGCGGGTCGGCGCCGATGCGCACGCCGGCCGACCTGATCGCGTCGATGTCGATCACGCTGGGCAGGTCGTCGACGTAGGCGCCGAGGAAGTCGTAGCGCTCGCCGAGCGCGGGGGAGTACGGCACCCGCCGTACCTCCTTCAGGCCGCCCGCGATGAGCGCGTTGGCGCGGTCCTGGATCCAGGAGGTGGCGTCGGTGTCGGCCGGCCCGCCGTTCGGCGGGTTGTACTTGAACCCGCCGTCGCGCGGCGGGTTGTGCGACGGGGTGACCACGACGCCGTCGGAACCTGGATGGGTCAGGATCGCGTGGGAGACGGCGGGGGTGGGCGTGTAGCCGTCGCGGCTGTCGACGAGCACGGTCACGTCGTTGGCGGCGAACACCTCCAGCGCCGAGACCTTGGCCGGCTCCGACAGCGCGTGGGTGTCGGCGCCGAGGAACAGCGGCCCGGTGATGCCCTGCGCGGCACGGTACTCCACGATCGCCTGGCTGGTCGCCAGGATGTGGTCCTCGTTGAAGGCGGTGTCGAGGGACGAGCCCCGGTGACCCGAGGTGCCGAACGCCACGCGCTGCGACACCTCGGCGGGGTCGGGGTGCAGCGTGTAGTACGCGGTCACCAGGCGGGCCACGTCGACCAGGTCGGATGGCCGGGCGGGCTGTCCGGCGCGCTCATGCGTCATGAGATCCACCCTACAGACCGGGCTTGACGCAGACTAAACCTACCTGAATTATAGGGAATATGAGTCCTCGTCTGGCGAGCCTCGCGGTCGCGACGCTCCTCGCCGTGTCCGCCTGTGCCTCCCCCGCCGCGAAAGCGCAGGAGGGAGCCGTGCTCAAGCTGAAGGACCCGGGCAACGCCGGCCCGCTGGCCTACGCCAAGAAGCACGGGATCCTGGAGAAGCGCCTGGCCGCCGTCGGCGCCACGGTCGAGTGGGGCGGCACCTACGCCTCCTTCACCGCCACCGTCGACGCCGTCCGCTCCGGCTCGGTCAACGTCCTGGAAGGCGCGATCTCACCCGCCCTCGGCTACCTCGCCAACGGCAAGGACATCAAGATCTTCTCGATCACCGACCGGGTCACCGACCCCGCCGCGCCGAAGACGGACGGCCTCGTGGTGCCCGCCGGCAGCCCGGTCAGGGACGTCAAGGAGCTCGCCGGCAGGAAGGTCGCGGTCAACAAGGGCGGGCGGGGGGAGTACCTGCTGCTGCTCGCGCTGGAGCGGGCGGGCCTGCGCCCCGAGCAGGTGACCCGCGTCTACCTCAACCCCGACCAGGCCGCCTCCGCCTTCGCCACCGGCAAGGTCGACGCCTGGTGGGCGATCGTGCGCGCCTACCCGGAGGTCGTGGCCAAGGGCGCCAAGGTGCTGGTGCACAGCGATGACCTGCCCGACCGGGACCTGTCCATCCAGGCCGCGCGGGTGGAGCTGCTCCAGCGGCACCCCGAGGCGGTGCGGGTCTATCTCGACGTGCTGCGCGAGCTGACCACACAGGCCCAGACGGAGCCGGAGAGGTTCCAGAACGTCTTCCTCACCCAGGGCCCCACCGCCCTGTCCGGCGCGCGCCTGCAGGAGGAGCTGGCCAAGGCCAGGTACGCCCTCCCTCCGCGCCCGGCCACCGCCGCCGACGGCGCCTACGTCAAGGACGTGGCGGCCGTCTTCCACAAGTACGGCGTGCTGCCCGCCGCGCCGAACCCGGCCGACGTCATCTTCGAGCGGAAGGCGAGCCGATGACGACCACGCTGACCGGCGCCGAACCGGTCGCGGCGCTGGAGGAGCCGCGCTTCCTCGGCACGAGGCGGCGCCCGCCTGCCCTCAGCGCGGCCGTCAGGGGGTCGGTGCCGCTGCTCCTGCTGGCCGCCTGGTGGTACGGCTCGGCCGGCGGCGCCATCCCCTCCGACGTGCTGGCGGCTCCCGAGCAGGTCGCCGGCGCGCTCGGCGAGCTGGCGGGAACCGGCCAGCTGGGCGACTACCTGCTCGCCTCGGCCCACCGAGCAGGTCTCGGGGTCCTGCTCGGCGGCGGGCTCGGCCTGCTCCTCGGCGTGGTCGCGGGACTGTCCGCGCTCGGCGAGGAGCTGGTCGACCCCACCATGCAGATGAAGCGCGCCGTGCCCTTCCTCGCGCTGGTGCCGCTGTTCATCTCCTGGTTCGGGGTGGAGGAGACGTTCAAGGTCGTCCTCATCGCCGTGGCGGCGGCCGGCCCCATGTACGCCTACACCTACCTCGGCGTGCGCGGCGTCGACCGCAAGCTGGTCGAGGCGGCCAGGGGCTTCGGCCTGAAGGGGCCGGCGCTGGCCCTCGGCGTGGTCGTCCCGACCGCCCTGCCGAACATCCTCATGGCCCTGCGCGTGTCGCTGTCGGTCGCGCTCACCGGCCTCATCGCGGCCGAGCAGATCGGCGCCACCGAGGGCATCGGCTACCTCGTCACGCTCTCCCAGCAGTACTACCGCAACGACTACATGATCCTCTGCGTGGTGATCTACGCGGTGCTCGGGCTGGCCATCGACCTGGCCGTCCGCGGCGTCGAGAGGGTGAGCATGCCGTGGCGGCGGTGATCGTCAAGGAGCTAGGCAAGTTCTTCGGCGGCAGGACCGTCCTGAAGGACGTCAGCCTGGAGCTCGCGCGCGGGGAGTTCTTCGCCCTGCTCGGCCCGAGCGGCACGGGCAAGACGACGCTCCTGCGCGTCCTGGCGGGGCTGGAGCGGCCCGACGCGGGCACGGTGCTGGCGCCGCGCCGCCGTACGACGGTCTACCAGGAGCCCAGGCTGGTGCAGGCGCGCAGGGTGCTGGCCAACGTCACGCTGGGGCTGCCGCGCTCGGCCCGCGAGGCGGGACTGGCGGCGCTGGCGGAGGTGGGCCTGGCCGGGCACGCCGACGCGTGGCCCGCCACCCTGTCCGGTGGGGAGGCCCAGCGGGTCGCCCTGGCCAGAGCCCTGGTCAGGGAGCCGGAGCTGCTCCTGCTCGACGAGCCGTTCGCCGCCCTCGACGCGCTCACCCGGCTGCAGATGCAGGACCTCGTCGCCGAGCTGTGCGCCCGCCACCGGCCCGCCGTCGTGCTGGTCACCCACGACGTGGACGAGGCGGTACGGCTGGCCGACCGCGTCGCCGTCCTGCGCGACGGCGAGCTGGCCGTCGACCGCCGCATCGACCTGCCCCACCCGCGAGAGCGCGACGACCCCCGCTTCCTCGCCCATCGCGGCCTGTTCCTCTCCCACCTTGGAGTGCACGCATGAAGATCTGGTACACCCGCTGCCCGGTGCCGACGGCCTCCGGCCTGGCGCACAACCTGGGCTGGCTGGAGCAGGAGCTCGGCGAGATCGGCATCCTGCAGGACGCCCCGCCCGAGATCGCCAGGCACCACTTCGACCACGACCTGCTCGGCCTGTTCCGCGAGGGCGGGAACGTTCCCGCGCTGGCCGCCCGCGCGGAGGGCGCCCGCACCCGGCTGATCGGCCTGACCTGGATCGAGGAGTGGCAGTCGATCCTGGTCCGGCCCGGGTCGGGGATCGAGGACGCGGCCGGCCTGCGCGGCGCCCGCTTCGCGCTGCCTGCGTGGGCCGCCACCAGGGCCGAGAGCTTCCCCCGCGCGATGGCGCTGCACGGCGCCAAGGGCGCGCTGTCGCAGGCGGGTCTGACGCTCGACGACGTGACGTTCGTGGACGTGGAGATCGCCGGGCCCGGCGTCGGGCGCGGGGCGGGGGCCGGCCCGTGGTCATGGCCGGGCATCGAGGAGCTGGCCAGGGGCGAGGTGGACGCGGTGTACGTCAAGGGCGCCCGCGCCGCCGAGCAGGCTGCCGGGATCGGCGCGGTCGTGGCCGTGGACCTGGACGCCCACCCCGATCCGCGCACCCGCGTCAACAACGGCACGCCCAGGCCCATCACCGTGCACGAGGACCTGCTGGCCGAGCGCCCCGAGGTCGTCACCGGGTTCCTGGTGCAGACGCTGCGCGCCGCCGAGTGGGCGGCCACCAGCCTGGAGGAGGTGCGCGCCATCCTCGGCAGGGAGACCCGGTCGGGCCCGCGCGGCGTGACCACCGCCTACCGCGACGACTTCCACACCACGCTGCACCCCGACCTGTCGCCGGAGCGCCTGGACCTGCTGGGCGTGCAGAAGGACTTCCTGCGCCTGCACGGGTTCCTGGCCGCCGACGTCGACATCGACGCCTGGGCCGCCCACGAGCCGCTGGCCGCGGCGCGCGAGATCCTGGCGGGTGCGTGATGGCCGAGTTCTTCATCACGCTGCCCAGCAAGGGCCAGCGGCGCGGCGGCGACCACCTGCTGCAGGTGGGCAGGGCGGCCGAGCTGGCCGGCTACACCGGCGCCTACGCGCCCTTCGACCCCGAGGGGGAGGAGTCGCTGGTCATCGCCGCGGGGCTGCTCAGACAGACCAGGTACCTGCGGCTGCTGGCCGGCTTCCACCCCGGCATCGCCACCCCCGTCTACGCCGCCAAGGTCGCCGCCTCCCTGCAGCGATTCTCCGGTGACAGGCTCGACTGGCGCATCGACGTCGACCTCGACCCGGCCGTGGCCAGGGCGCACGGCGACTTCACCAAGGGCGCCGACCGCTACGCCCGCGCCGAGGAGTTCCTGACCATCGCCAAGGGCGTCTGGCACCAGCGCGACTACACCCATGAGGGCCGCTACTACCAGGTGCTGTCCGGCGGCTTCGCGGCGCCGCTGTCGGGGCGGGCCTTCCCGCGCGTCCACCTGTCGGGCACCTCGCCCGAGGCACTGGCCCTGTCGCTGCGGCACGCCGACGTCCACGTCTTCGACCACGGCGACGACCTGTCCCTCACCGCCGAGCTGCCGGGCCTCGCCTACGGCCTGCGCCTGGCCGTCCACGCGAGGGAGACCGAGAAGGAGGCCGCGCGCGACGGCTTCGACGGCCTCGCCGGCTCCTACGAGAGCATCGCCCGCCGGCTGCGGGACTACATCGACCAGGGCGTCGAGGTCTTCTACCTGGAGGCCACGCCGTACCTGGAGGAGACCTACCGTCTGGGCGAGCACCTGCTGCCGCTGCTGGCCAGGGAGGACGTCCATGCCGGTTGACATCTACTGGCGCATCGGCACCCACGGCGACCAGCCCTCGCTGCGCCGCCGCACGCCCTCCAGGGGAGACTGGGCGCCGCTCGCGCCCGGCAACCTCGCTCCCGGGGTGCGTGACGACTACAGCTACCTCGAGCACATGGCCGACGTGGCGCGGGCCGGCGAGGGGGCGGGCTTCGCAGGCGGGCTGCTGCCGTCCTTCCCCAACACCGACGATCCGTGGGCGACGGCCGCGAGCCTGGGCCGCGAGACCTCCACCTACCGGTTCATGATCGCTTTTCAGCCGGGGTTCCTGCACCCGGTGCAGGCGGCGCGGATGACCGCGACGCTGCAGCGGGCCACCGGCGGCCGGGTCGTCTACAACGTGATCTCCGGTGGCGGCGGGCCCGACCAGCTGTGGTGGGGCGACAAGGTCGGCCACGACGACCGCTACGCGCGCACCTCGGAGTTCCTCGACGTCCTGCGCGGCGTGTGGGGCGGCGCCCCGTACTCCTTCGACGGGCGGTTCTACCGCGTCGAAGGTGCGCGGCTGCCCGAACCGCTGCGGGGCCAGCCGTTCCCCGAGATCTACTTCTCCGGCTCCTCGCCGGCGGCCATCGAGGCCGCGGGACGGCACGCCGACTACTACCTGTCGTGGCTGGAGCCGTTCCACGCCCTGGAGGAGAAGTTCGCCCGGGTGCGCGAGCGCAGCCCCACCCCGCCGAAGTTCGCCGTGCGGATCGACGTGCTGGCCCGCGAGAGCGAGCGGGAGGCGTGGGCGGAGATCGAGCAGGGCTGGGACAACATCGACCCCTCGGTGCTGCGCGGTGCCACCGGCGACTCGATCGGCTGGCAGCGCAGCCAGTCGTTCGTCACCGGCCCGGTCACCGGCCACCGGGACCTGGAGGTCACGCCCAACGTGTGGGGCGGCTTCCACCTGCTGCGCGGCGGGCCCGCCTTCGGCCTGGTCGGCAGCTACGCGCAGGTCGCCGCGCGGCTCGACGAGCTGATCGCGCTCGGCGTCGGCGCCTTCATCCTGGCCGGCGTGCCTCACCTGGAAGAGGCCTACCGCGTCGGCGAGAACGTGCTCCCCCTCGTGAAAGGAATCTCCTGATGACCGTCCGTGTCGGCTACTTCCCTTCCAACAACTCCCTCTGGGTGCTGCGTCACCGCGGCGTCCTGGAGCGGACCCTGCCCGAGGTCGAGTGGGTGGACCTGCGCGACCTGCCCGCCGGGGAGCGCCCCTCGCCGGCCGAGGGGCTGCCCTCCCTGCACGGCGACCACCTCTTCGACGGCGGCTACGACTTCATCGGCACCGGCTCGACGCCGCCGGTCACCGCCCAGGCCAAGGGGCACGACATCGTCTACGTGGGCATCTCGGGCTCGCGGCACGAGAACGGCCGCCTGGTGACCAGGGCCGACTCCGGCATCGCCTCAGTCGCCGACCTCAAGGGCAGGAAGGTGGCGCTCGGGCACGGCTCGTGGCAGACGACGCTGCTGCTGTTCGCCCTGGACGAGGCCGGCCTGGCCTGGAGCGACATCGTCCCCGTCGACGCGGGCGTCGACGCCGCCCGGCTGCTGCTCGACGGCGAGGTGGACGCCTGGGTCGGCTCCTACCCGGCGCTCAGCCGGGTCGAGGACCGGACCAGGACGCTCGTGCGGACCGACGGCCTGTTCAGCCACCGCTCGCTCTGGTTCACCCGCCGTGACTTCGCCACCGAGCGCCCGGACGCGGTGAAGGCCATCGTCGCCGCGCTCCAGGAGTCCGACGACTGGATCACCCGCAACCACCGCGCCGCCGCCGAACTGTTCGCGGCCGACGACGGCGGCAGCGTCGACGACTGGGAGAACGCGCTGCGCAGGCGGCCGTTCGGGGCGGAGAAGGTCACGCCCGAGTTCGTCGCCGAGCAGCAGCGCGCCGCCGACCTGTTCCACGCCGCGGGCCTCATCGACAGGCGGATCCGCGTGGCCGACGCGGTGATCGACATCTAGCGGGTTAGACTCGCCGCATCCAGAACAGAATGGAGTTCGGTTGCGATGCGAGTCGGACTGTTCCTCAACGAGCCCCAGGGCCAGGACCCCATCGCCGAGCTGCGGGAGTCGATGGCCCGAGCCGCGGACGACGGGTTCGCCTCCGCCTGGATGTCCAACATCTTCGGGCTCGACGCGATCACCGCGCTGGCCGTGGCGGGCAGCCAGGTGCCCGGCATCGAGCTCGGCACCGCGGTCGTGCCGACCTACCCGCGCCACCCGGCGGCGCTGGCCCAGCAGGCGCTGACGGCCAACGCCGCCCTCGGCGGCAGGCTCGCGCTCGGCATCGGCCTGTCGCACAGGATCGTCATCGAGGACATGTTCGGCTACAGCTACGAGCGGCCCGCCCGGCACATGAAGGAGTACCTGGACATCCTGCTGCCGCTGACGCGCGGCGAGAAGGCCCAGGTCAACG
Source organism: Nonomuraea sp. NPDC003754 (assembly GCF_053605785.1). NCBI lineage: Bacteria > Bacillati > Actinomycetota > Actinomycetes > Streptosporangiales > Streptosporangiaceae > Nonomuraea > Nonomuraea sp. NPDC003754. The sequence goes on along the minus strand of NZ_JBSGJX010000009.1, from coordinate 21,782 downwards.
GCGAGACGCTGCGGGCGAACATCCGGCTCGGCGCCGCCGGCACGGGCCTGCCGGTGCTGATCGCCGCGCTCGCGCCCCGCATGCTGGAGCTGGCCGGCTCCATGACCGACGGCACCGTGCTCTGGATGACCGGCCCCAGGACGGTCGAGGAGCACGTCGTGCCCGCCATCACGCGGGCCGCCGAGCGCGCCGGCAGGCCCGCGCCCCGCGTGGTGTGCGCGCTGCCGGTCTGCGTCACCGACGACCCCGCCACGGCCAGGACCCGTGCCGCCGAGGTCTTCTCGGTGTACGGCCGGCTGCCCTCCTACCGGGCGATGCTCGACAGGGAGGGCGCGGCGGGACCCGGCGACGTGGCGATCGTCGGGGACGAGGCCGAGGTGCGCGCCCAGATCGAGGCGCTCGGCCGGATCGGGGTCACCGACTTCGTGGCCGCCGAGTTCTCCGCGCGCGAGCGCACCAGGGAACTCCTCAAGAGCCTCCGCTGACCGGCCGGTCTGGCGGGCACGGCCCGGCGACCAGGGCCCGCTTCGGCCGCCACGACACGGCCGGGACCCCGGCTCGGCGACCTCGCCGGGGAGGCGGGCCTGGGGTCAGCGCCTGCGCTGGGTCAGGCTGAACCAGTTGCCCGAGTTGTCGCGGAAGAGAGCCTCGATCCCGTAGGGCCGGTCGGCCGGCTCCTGAACGAACTCGACCCCCTTGGCCGACAACTCCTCGAAGGTCTTGTGGCAGTCGTCGGTGGTCAAGACGCCCGGCCCCATCGCCCCCTTGGCGATCACGGACCGCAGCTGGGCCGCTGTCTCCTCGTCGAAGTGCGGCGCGCCGATCGCCGACAGGACGATCGTGATGTCCTGCCGGTCCTTCGGCCCCACCGTCAGCCAGCGGTAGTCGCCGAGCGTGATGTCCTCGCGGACCACCAGCCCCAGCTTCTCGGTGTAGAAGGCCTTCGCCTCGTCCTGGTCGAGCACGTAGACACAGGTGTGGGAGAGCCCGTTGATCATGATGTTCCTCCTCCTAGGCGGTCTCGTCCGACGCTAGGGGAGGTCCCGCCGGGGCCGCTTCTCCCAGATTGCTCGAACGGCGGGCGGGTGCACATCAGCACGAAGCAGCCGGGGATCGGGGGAGGGCCGCCCTGCCGTACGGACTCCTCCCTGAAGGCGCTCGGCGAGCGGCCGACCATGGCGGTGAACCGGGAGCTGAACGAGCCGAGGCTGGAGAAGCCGACCAGGACGCAGATCTCGGTGACGTCGAGGTTGGTGGCGCGCAGCAGGTCCTTGGCCCGTTCGATGCGCCGCGAGGTCAGGTAGCGTGCCGGCGTCTCGCCGTACGCCTGCTTGAAGGAGCGGGCGAAGTGGAAGCGGGAGCAGCCCGCGGCGCCGGCCAGCGCGTCGAGGTCGAGCGGCTCGGCGTAGCGTCGGTCGGCCAGATCACGCGCGCGCCGCAGATGCGGCAGCAGGTCAGGGGCCGTCATGGGGGGAAGCCTACGTAGTTCTCCGCCAGCGTGGTGGCCGCCGCCCTGGAGGAGACCACGTACTCCAGGTGCGACAGCTGCAGCCGCCGGGCGAAGGCGTCGGCCGAGTGGTCGGTGTGCAGGAGCGTGGTCATCCAGTACGAGAAGTGCTCGGCCCGCCACACGCCCCTGAGCCTGGAGGCGGAGTAGCCGTCGAGCAGCGCGGTGGAGCCCTCCTCGTAGCGGGCGGCGATCGCCGCGGCCAGCGCCGTCACGTCGGACACCGCCAGGTTGAGCCCCTTGGCGCCGGTCGGCGGCACGATGTGCGCGGCGTCACCGGCCAGGAAGAGCTTGTCGTGCCGCATCGGCTCGGTGACGAAGCTGCGCATCGGCGTGATCGCCTTCTCCCTGATCGGGCCGTCCTTGAGCGTCCAGCCGTCACGGGTGGCGAACCTGGTGCGCAGCTCGCTCCAGACGCGCTCGTCCGGCCAGGCGGCCACCTGCTCGTCGGGGGCGACCTGGAGGTAGAGGCGGCTGACCTGGGGCGAGCGCAGGCTGTGCAGGGCGAAGCCGCGCTCGTGGTGGCAGTAGATGAGCTCCTCGGTCGAGGGCGCGACGTCGGCCAGCACGCCCAGCCAGGCGAACGGGTAGTCACGCTCGAACACCCGCGCGTCAGGCACGGCAGCGCGCGAGACCCCGTGGAAGCCGTCGCACCCGGCGATCAGGTCGCAATCGAGGGTCTTGAGCACGCCGTTCTCGCGGTAGGTGACGCGCGGCGTGGCCGGATCGACCGCCACGACCTCCGCCTCGAACCTGATCCGGCCCTCGGGCGACAGCGCGATGAGATCCTTCACGATCTCGGTCTGCGCGTAGATCGTGACCGCCTTGCCCCCGGTCAGCTCGCTCAGCGGGATCCGGTGCCCGGCCCCGTCGAAGCGCAGCTCCAGCCCGTGGTGGGTGAGCCCCTCGCGATCCAGCCGGGCACCCGCCCCCGAGGCCCGCAGCACGTCGACCGTGCTCTGCTCCAGCATCCCGGCCCGCTGCCGGTGCTCGCAGTAGGCGCGGTCGCGGCTCTCGAGCACCACCGCGTCGATGCCGCGCCGTTCGAGCAGGCGGGACAGCACCAGTCCCGCCGGCCCCGCTCCGATGATCGCTACCTGGGTACGCATGCCCTGATCCTCATGGTCGGCCCCCCGTGCTCGTCCGCCGCTCTTCCGGTCAGCGGAACCTCCCTCGCCGGCGCCCGTGTCAGTAGTGGCCGCTGACGTCGCGCGACAGCGCCTTGGCGCTGGTGACCAGCGTGGGCACGACCGCGCGCAGGTCGGCGCGCGGCCGGGTGACGATCGACAGGGCCGCGACCACCTCACCGTCCGCCCCGCGCACCGGAGCAGCCACCGAGCAGGTGCCCAGGGTCATCTCCTCGCGCGTCACCGCCACGCCGATCCTGCGCACCTCGGCCAGGGCGGCGCGCAGCCGGTCGGGATCGGTCACCGTGTGCCTGGTCAGCGCGGGCAGGCCGGCGGCGACGACCGCCTCGGTCACCTGGTCGGGCGCGAACGCCAGCAGCACCCTGCCCACCCCCGTGGCGTGCAGCGGCAGCTCGCCGCCGACCCTGCTGACGGTCGGGACCGAGGCGGGGCCGCGCAGCCGTTCGAGATACAGCGCCTTCAGCCCGCGCCGCACGGCCAGCTGCACGTTGGCGTGCGTGATCTCGTACAGGTCCTCCATGTACGGCAGCGCCAGCTCCCGCAGGTCGGCCGCGGCCGCCGCCTGGGCGCCGATCCGCCACAGCCTGATGCCCACCCGGTAGGCGCCGTCGGGCAGCCGCTCGACGAAGCCGCCCCTGGCCAGCTCGCCCACCAGCCGGTGCCCGGTGGTCAGCGGCAGGCCCGCCCTCCGGCAGATCTCGGTCAGCGTCAGCCGTACGTCGCCGTGGGCGAAGGCGTCGAGGATCGCCATCACTTTTCCGGCGACGCTAACGGGCGGCATGACCGGATATTAACGCTCCGTCACAACCTCGGGCTCGGTGGCCGCCCGCACCTGCTCGACGCTCACCCCCGGCGCGGTCTCGACCAGCCTGAGCCCCTCGGGCGTCACGTCGAGCACGGCCAGGTCGGTGATGATCCGGTCGACGCACGCCGCCCCCGTGAGCGGCAGCGAGCACTCCTTGACGATCTTCGGGACGCCGTCGCGGGTCAGGTGCTCCATGACCACGATCACCCTGCGCGCGCCGTGGACCAGGTCCATCGCGCCGCCCATCCCCTTGATCATCTTGCCCGGCACCGACCAGTTGGCCAGGTCGCCCCGGGCCGACACCTGCATGGCGCCGAGCACCGCCACGTCGATGTGACCGCCGCGGATCATCCCGAACGACAGGGCGGAGTCGAAGAACGCCGCCCCCGGCAGCACGGTGACCGTCTCCTTGCCGGCGTTGATCAGGTCGGGGTCGACCTCGTCCTCGAGCGGATAGGGCCCCACGCCCAGCACGCCGTTCTCCGAGTGGACCACGACGTCCACGCCGGGCGGGATGAAGGCGGGGATCATCGTCGGCAGCCCGATGCCGAGGTTGACGTAGGTGCCGTCGGTGAGCTCGGCCGCCGCTCTGGCCGCGATCTGCTCCCTTGACCAGGCCATCAGCCGCGCACCGTCCTCTTCTCCACGTGCTTGACCGCCGCCTGCTCGGGCGTCAGCACGACCACCTTCTGCACGAACACCCCCGGCAGGTGCACCTCGTCGGGGTCGAGCTCGCACAGCTCCTCCACCTCCGCGATCGTCACCCGGCCCGCCATTGCCGCCAGCGGGTTGAAGTTGCGCGCGCTCTTGTCGAAGACCAGATTGCCGTGGGCGTCCCCCTTCGCCGCCCTGACCAGCGCGAAATCCGTCCTGATCGACTCCTCCAGCACGTACGGCACGCCGCCGAACTCCCGCACCTCCTTGGCCGGCGAGGCCACGGCCACGCTCCCGTCGGCGGCGTAGCGCCACGGCAGCCCGCCCTCGGCCACCAGCGTGCCGACCCCCGCGGGCGTGTAGAAGGCGGGGATCCCGCTGCCGCCCGCCCTGAGCCGCTCGGCCAGCGTGCCCTGCGGCACCAGCTCCACCTCGATCTCGCCGCCCAGATAGCGCCTGGCCAGCTCCCTGTTCTCGCCGATGTAGGAGCCCGTCGCCCGCGCGATCCGGCCCGCCGCCAGCAGCACCCCGAGCCCGCGCCCGTCGAGGCCGCAGTTGTTCGACACCACGTGCAGCCCGCTCGCGCCCTGATCGTGCAGCGCCGCGATCAGCACCGCCGGCACGCCGCACAGCCCGAACCCGCCCACGGCCAGCGACGCGCCGTCACCGATGCCGGCGACCGCCTCGGCCGCCGACCCGACCACCTTCCCGACACTCATAGCGCTCACCGTTCCAGCCGGCACCGACAACACCACAGTGTCCTTCCGCAGAGCGGAAGCGGAACTCCCCGGCTTCGCCGGTTGGCGTCCGTTCACATGGAACGGTCACGCGCGGTGAGCGAAACCCGGCCGGGCGTGACGGACCGTGCGGGCCCGTTCGGCCGAAGCGGTTGCCCCCATGGGGCTGGAACTGTTCAATGACCTGCAGGCGGCGCGGTGGGAAGCCGGCCCCGGCCCGCCTTCGTAGACTCCGGCAGGGTGAAGCGCGTGCTGCACGGCATAGACGTGTCCGACTGGCAGGAAACGGTCGACTGGGCCGCTCACGCCGGCAGCGGCGTCGCCTTCGCCTTCGCCAGGGCGAGCGAGGGCGCCACCGGGCTCGACACGTCGTTCGACCGCAACTGGCGGCTCATGCGCGAGCACCGGCTGGTGTGCGGCGCCTACCACGTGGCCAGGCCCCAGGACGACCCGGTCGAGCAGGCCGGCCACTTCCTGCGCACCGTCGAGCGGGCCGGCGGGCTGCACGAGGGCGACCTGCTGGCGCTCGACCTGGAGTCGGCCGACGGGCTGCCGCCCGAGCGGGTGGCCAGGTTCGCCCGGCGCTGGTGCCGGCAGATCGACAAGCAGGTGGGCCTGCGGCCCCTCATCCACACCTTCCAGTGGTTCGCCGACGAGGGCAACTGCGCCGGCCTGGGCGACCATCCCCTCTGGATCGCCGCGCCCGGGAAGGCGATGGGGGAGCCCGTCGTGCCCCGGCCGTGGCGTGAGTGGGCCATCCACCAGTACGCCAACGTCCCCGTGGACCGCGACGTCTTCCACGGCAGCCGCCAGGACCTGACCAGGCTGGGGTATCACCCGCGATAGCATCGGTGTTCACCGTCGAAACCGTGCTATTCAAGGAGTCACCGTGTCAGCCGAGCTGCATATCACCCTCGCCGGAGCCGAGCGTGTGGTCGCGGCCGGCACGACGTACGGCGAGGCGCTCGAGGCCGACGGCCGCACCGTCATCGCCGCCCGCGTCGGCGGCGAGCTGCGCGACCTGGCCGCACCCGTCCGTGACGGCGACGTGATCGAGCCGGTCCAGATCGGCAGCGACGACGGCCGCGCCATCCTGCGCCACTCCACCGCCCACGTCATGGCGCAGGCGGTGCAGGAGCTGTTCCCCGAGGCCAGGCTGGGCATCGGCCCGCCGGTCGAGAACGGCTTCTACTACGACTTCGACGTCGAGCAGGCCTTCCACCCCGACGACCTCAAGCGCATCGAGAAGCGGATGCGCGAGATCGTCAAGCAGGGGCAGCTGTTCGCGCGGCGCGAGGTGTCCGACGACGCCGCGCGCGCCGAGCTGGCGGCCGAGCCGTACAAGCTGGAGCTGATCGGGCTCAAGGGCGGCGCCGCGGCCGCCGAGGACGGCGCCGGCGTCGAGGTCGGCGAGGGCCAGCTGAGCATCTACGACAACCTCGACCCGAAGACCGGCGAGCTGTGCTGGAAGGACCTGTGCAGGGGTCCCCACCTGCCCTCGACCAGGGTCATCCCGGCCTTCAAGCTGATGCGCTCGGGCGGCGCCTACTGGCGGGGCAGCGAGAAGAACCCGCAGCTGCAGCGCATCTACGGCACCGCGTGGGAGAGCCGCGAGAAGCAGGAGGAGTACCTCCACCTGCTGGAGGAGGCCGAGAAGCGCGACCACCGCAAGCTGGGCGCCGAGCTCGACCTGTTCTCCTTCCCCGAAGAGCTCGGCTCGGGCCTGCCGGTTTTCCACCCCAAGGGCGGCATCATCCGCAGGGAGATGGAGACCTACTCCAGGCGCAGGCACGAGGAGGCGGGCTACTCCTTCGTCAACTCCCCGCACATCACCAAGGGCCACCTGTACGAGGTCTCCGGTCACCTCGACTGGTACCGCGACGGCATGTTCCCGCCCATGGAGGTCGAGGGCGCCGACTACTACCTCAAGCCGATGAACTGCCCCATGCACAACCTGATCTTCGGGGCGCGCGGCAGGTCCTACCGCGAGCTGCCGCTGCGGTTGTTCGAGTTCGGCACCGTCTACCGCTACGAGAAGTCGGGCGTGGTCCACGGCCTGACCAGGGTGCGCGGCCTCACCCAGGACGACGCCCACATCTACTGCACCCGCGAGCAGATGAAGGACGAGCTGGCCTCGGCGCTGCGCTTCACGCTGAGCCTGCTGCGCGACTACGGCCTCGAGGACTTCTACCTCGAGCTGTCGACCAAGGACCCGGACAAGTTCGTCGGCTCCGACGAGGTCTGGGAGGAGGCGACCCGCACGCTGCGCGAGGTCGCCGAGGGCGAGAAGCTCGAGCTGGTGCTCGACCCCGGCGGCGCCGCCTTCTACGGCCCGAAGATCTCCGTGCAGGCCCGCGACGCGATCGGCCGCTCGTGGCAGATGTCGACCATCCAGCTCGACTTCAACCTGCCCGAGCGCTTCCAGCTGGAGTACCAGGCGGCCGACGGCAGCCGCCAGCGGCCCGTCATGATCCACCGGGCGCTGTTCGGCTCTATCGAGCGCTTCTTCGGCGTGCTGGTCGAGCACTACGCCGGCGCCTTCCCGCCCTGGCTGGCCCCGGTGCAGGTGGTCGGCATCCCGATCGCCGACGCCCACGCCCCCTACCTGCTCGACGTCGCCAAGAGGCTGCGCGAGCGGGGGATCAGGGTGGAGGTCGACACCGCCGACGACCGCATGCAGAAGAAGATCCGCAACGCGCAGAAGGCGAGGGTGCCCTTCATGCTGCTGGCCGGCGACGACGACATCGCCAACGGCGCGGTGTCCTTCCGCTACCGCAACGGCGAGCAGAAGAACGGCGTCCCGATCGACGAGGCCGTCGCCGAGATCGTCAACGCCGTGGAGCGCCGCGTCCAGGTCTGAGCGGTCCAGGTCTGAGTAGGGGTCTACTCATGCACGGCCGCCCGCGCCGGGAGACCCTCCTCGGGAAGCGATTCCTGGGGAGGGAACATCCATGCGACTCACGCGCATCCTGGTGGCGGGCGGGCTCGGCCTCGCCGTCCTCACGGCGGTGACCGGCGCCGCGCAGGCGTCGAGCACGGCGGCACCCAAGTGGAAGTGCTCGAACGGCAACGCCTGCCTGTACGACAAGGCCAACGGGGCGACGCTGTTCTGGCAGGAGAGCGAGTGCGGTGTCCACGGCCTGGGCACCGGCTATCTCGGCAGGGCCAGCTCGGTCAGGAACAGGACCGGCTCGACCGTGACGCTCTTCTCGGTCTTCCAGCCCAACGGCGCACCGAACACACTCGCCGAGGAGATCGTCTCCGTCGACGACAGTGACCGGGTCAACCTCGAGGACGACGAGGACAACGCGACCGCGCTCGTCTACATCCCGTGCGACTGACGCGTCCACGACCGCCCCTGCCGCCACCCGCGGCAGGGGCGGTCCCGTGCCGGCGACCGCTCAGCGGGCGAACAGCTGGAAGGTGACGGCGGGCCGGCCGCCGAACCGCTCGGCGGCCTGGCGGGCGACGCCTTCCAGGAAGGCCCTGCAGTACGCCTCGGGGTTCTCGTCGGTCAGGGCCTCGATGTAGGCGCGGTGCTCCAGCAGCGAGCGCACGCCCACCTCCAGCGTGTCGGTGACGTCCACCGCGTGGGTGGGCTCGTCGGCGCCCGCCACGGCCACCCAGCGCACGCCGTCCCACGGCTCGGGGCCGGCGTCAGGGAAGATCCACCGGTTGCCGGCGTCGCCCGCGGCGTCGAGCACCGCCCTGCCCACCGCCCGGTGGTCGGGGGTGTTCCAGTACCTCCCGCCCCACGTGTCGCCGAAGTTCAGGGTGATCAGCAGCTCGGGCCGGTGCCTGCGGATGGCGGCGGCCAGGTCGCGGCGCAGCGGCAGGCCGTACTCGATGACACCGTCCGGGTGGTCGAGGAACTCCACCTGGTCCACCCCGACGACGGCCGCCGACGCGCGCTGCTCCCGCTCGCGCAGCGGACCCGCCTTGGCCGGGTCGACGGTGTCGATGCCCGCCTCGCCACGCGTCACGAGCAGGTAGGCCACCTCCCGCCCCTCGGCGGTCCACGAGGCGACGGCCGAGGCGCAGCCGTACTCCAGGTCGTCGGGATGCGCGACGATCGCCAGCGCGCGTCGCCAGTCCTGGGGCATGGGTGCCAGCTGCTCGGCCATCGGCTCCTCCATGATTGTTCTCGGGGTACGGCAAGCGTAACGATCCCGACCAGGTTCTCCGCACCGCAGGAGGACGGTGCTCCCCGCCGACCCTGCCCGCCATGGTCATATGCTGCAGAACATGCAGGAGAGCGAACCGATGGAGCAGGCTGGGGCGGGGTCGCCGGACAACTTCCAGCGGCTGTGGACACCGCACCGGATGGCCTACATCAAGGGGGAGAACAAGCCGAGCGGCGAGGGGGCGGGCGACGGCTGCCCGTTCTGCGAGATCCCCAAGATGAGCGACGAGGACGGCCTGGTCGTCGCCAGGGGCGAGACGGTGTTCGCGGTGCTCAACCTCTACCCCTACAACTCCGGCCACCTGATGGTCTGCCCCTACCGGCACGTCTCCGACTACGACGAGCTGAAGGACGAGGAGATGACCGAGCTGGGCGACTTCACCAGGCGGGCGCTGCGCGCGTTGCGCCGGGCCGGCGGCGCCCAGGGTTTCAACGTCGGCATGAACCTCGGCCACGTCGCGGGCGCGGGCATCGCCGCCCACCTGCACCAGCACGTCGTGCCCCGGTGGGGCGGCGACACCAACTTCATGCCCGTGGTCGCCAGGACCAAGGTGCTGCCGCAACTGCTGCGCGACACCCGCACGATGCTCGCCGACGCCTGGCACGCCCCCGCCTGAGCCGGGATGGCCACGCGCTCCCCTGGCGGTGCCCGGGGAGCGCGTGGCCGCCTAAACCTTGGCGAGCGGGCGCTCCTCGGCGGCCGCCGCCCCCGGCAGCGCCGCGATGCCCGCGGACAGCACCAGCGGGATCGCCAGCGCCAGCGCCATGGACAGCACCGCCGCGCCCGAGTCGTTGACCAGGGTGCCGACCACGCCGCTGATGAGCGTGCCGATCAGCCCGGCCTTGAGCGCGGGGGAGTAGTCGAAGGCCGCCGGGAGCACGCCCGCGGTGGCCTGGTCCGGCCGCATGATCGCGTAGACGAGGAAGGCGACCGCGGCGATCACCACCGGCATCAGGGTGGGGCTGAGCAGCGTGCCGAGCATCGCCATCAGCTTGCGGACGATCACGTCGAGCGCCTCGCCGCTGATCACCTGCCCGACGAACCTGCCCAGATGCGACTGCTCGGCCGCCGGGCGCAGGTAGTTGGCCACCGCGAAACCCATCACGGTCACGCCGCCCGCCACGCAGAACGCGCCCAGCTTCCACAGCGAGATCCGCTTGCCGAGGATCAGCAGCGCGGTCACCGCGATGCCGGGCACGAACGCGATCACCCCGCCGAAGTCGCTGCCCATGCCCGAGCCGCCCAGCACCATCGCGAACGTGCCGAGGACCGCCACCACCGCCGCCCCCCACGGCCGTGACAGCCGGTGCGCGATCACCGTGGAGGTCAGCAACGTGCCGGTGGCCAGCAGCGCGAACGGGATGTTGCCCAGGCCGTAGTAGCGGGCGCCCTGCTCGGCGCTGAAGCCCATGAAGCTGTTGAGCTGCAGGGTGGTGCCGGTCAGCAGGTCCCCGGCCAGGGTGACCGCCGTGACGCCCGCGACCACCGCCAGCGGGCCGAGCGGGCTGCGCCGCCACGGCCCGGCGAAGGCCGCGACCGTGATCACCACCAGCCAGGCCAGCATGCCGCCGAACAGCTCCAGATGGGTCGACCACGGCAGCAGGTTGACCAGGATCGAGGTGATGGGGATCGCCGCCAGCGTCACCGCCGCCAGCCGTACCCAGGACAGGCCCTTACGGCGGCGCAGCAGCACGAACGCCACCGCGTAGAACAGCACCTGCAGCACCGCGAGGGCGATGAAGTAGTAGCCCTTCACCGAGCGCATCGTCTGGGCCGTCTGGTCGGACTCGGCCATCCGCTCGAACGTGGCGCCCGGCCCGTTGACCCGCATGACCTGGCCGACGACGCTGTCGGGCACGGGGACGCCCAGCCTGGTCAGCACGGTGGTGGTCAGGTCGGGCAGGATCGAGATGTCCTCGCGCCGGGTCGAGGCCGCGCCGAGCGCGTGCCCCTGCGCGCCCGGCTGCCGGAGGGCGGCGACCCGCAGGTGCGGCACGGAGCCGTGGTCGGACATCCCCACCAGCAGGATCGTGGTGTCCTGGGGCAGGACGGCCAGCAGCGCGCCCGCCTTGGCGTCGGCCAGGCGCAGCGCCGCGCGCCGCTCCTGGGCCGACAGCTTGTCCGGGACGGTCGGCAGCTTGCCGTCGTCGGAGATGTAGGGCCTGATGAGGTCGTCGACGTCCATGGCGACCAGGCGGCAGCGCTCCAGATCGGCCGCCTTCACCGCGAGGGGAGAGGCGTAGTAGGTGGCCACGGCGCCCTTGCCGTCGGCCAGCCCCAGGGCCGCGCCGGGACCGACGGCGATCGCGCACCGGCCCGCCTTGGCCAGCGTGTCGCCCAGCAGTCCCGCGTAGCGCTGCCCGGCCACCTCGTGCAGGTAGTCGTAGTCGGGGATGACCGCGCCGCTGCCCTGCTGCTCGGGCATGGGCGGCGGTCCGCACCGGTAGCCGGAGGCCGAGCGGATGCCCGCCGACACCGTCAGCCAGCCGTCGTAGGGGCAGGTGATGTTGCCGACCGTGCGCACCGACATCGAGCCGATGGCGCTGCCGCGGGCCAGCTCCCACAGGTTGGGCGTGTCGGCCTGGGACAGGTCGTTCCAGTGCAGGCCGGACACGCCGATGAGGGCGACCCGCTCGCCGTCCGGAGCCTGCGCGCGGTCCGACGCGTGCGCGGGGGCCCACCCCAGCAGCATCTGGCTGACCAGCACGGCCAGCATCAGCAGGGTCCGCCTCACGCACGACCTCCCGAGACTCGACTTCGTCGGAGGGCACGCTACACCGGCTCGTCGCTGTCAGGTGACGAGCTCGGCACACCGCCACCCTATGCGGGCGCGCACGCGCACCGGGGTGTCGCCCCCGCGCACGGCTCGGGCGCCGGGCCGCGCGGGGCCAGCCCGCGCGTCCGGGGAGCCTCTCGTGGCGGGGTTCCCGCGCCACGCGGGCGCGTGGCGCGGCCTGCCGGCCGTACCGGCGGATCCGGGGACGGATCAGGCCGGGGAGACCGCCGCCTCGGCGGGCTTGCTCTCACGGGTCAGCGGGTCCAGGGCCGTGACCTGGTAGGTGCCGGGCTTCTGGGCCGTGTAGGAGGTGCCGGTGACGATGGCGACCAGGTTGCGCGAGTCGGTCGACTGGCAGCTCTGCCCCGAGGCGGGCACCCGGTAGACGGCGTAGGAACGGGCGCCCTCCACCGGGCTCCAGGTCAGCGCCGCACCCGACGCCTTCAGCCCCGACGGCTTGGCCGGCGCGTCACCGCCCTTGGGCGCCGGCAGCAGGGCCGGACGGGCGTAGTGCTCCTTGGACAGGCGGTCCATGGCCTTCAGCGGGTTGGCCAGGACGTTCTTGGCGCTGAAGTAGACGTCGCCGTCGATCTCGGGGTACTTGCGGTTGAACGCCAGGTGCGCGGGCATCTCACCCGGCTTGGTCCAGGTCGCGACGTCTCGCGCGCCGACCCGGTAGAGGCCCTGGCCGATGTACAGGCGCACGTCGGTGCCCTTGACCTCGTTGGCCCACCAGGCGGCCAGCACGTTGTAGTCGGCCGCCTTGAACCCGCGCGGCCAGTAGAGCTGCGGCATGACGTAGTCGACGGTGCCGGACTTGATCCACGCCCTGGCGTCGGCGTAGATCGAGTCGTAGGCGGACATGCCGGAGGTGGCCGAGCCCGTCGGGTCCTGCGCCTTGTTGCGCCAGATGCCGAACGGGCTGATGCCGAACTTCACGTCCTTCTTGGTGTCGTGGACGGCCTTGTGCACCTGGGCGACGAGCGTGTTGACGTTGTCGCGGCGCCAGTCGGCGAGCTTGGCGCCCTTGCCGTACTTCCGGAACGCGGCGGTGTCGTTGAACATGGGGGCCGCGCCCGGGTAGGGGTAGAAGTAGTCGTCGAAGTGGACGCCGTCGACGTCGTAGCGCTTGACCACGTCGGTGACGACCTTGACGACGTGCTCGCGGACCTGGGGCAGGCCCGGGTTGTAGTAGTACTGCTCGCCGTACTTCACCAGCCAGTCGGGGTGCTGCCGGGCGGGGTGGGCGGCGGGCAGCCGGCCCAGGTTGGCGTCGTAGGCGGCGCGGTACGGGTTGAACCACGCGTGGAACTCCAGGCCGCGCTTGTGCGCCTCGGCGGTCAGGAACGGCAGCGGGTCCCAGCCGGGGTTCTTGCCCGGCGTGCCGGTGAGGTACTGCGACCACGGCTCGTGCGGCGACTGGTACAGCGCGTCGGAGGCGGGCCGCACCTGCACGAACACCGCGTTGAGGTTGCGCTTGACCGCGTTGTCGAGGATCTTGACGTACTCGGCCTGCTGCCGGGCGGGGCTGAGGCCGGTCGCGGAGGGCCAGTCGATGTTCTTGACCGTGGCGATCCAGACGCCGCGCAGCTGGCGCTTGGGGTATCTGACGTCGGCGACGCACTTCTTGACCGCCTTGGTGGCGGGCTTGGCCTTCGTCTGGGGAGCAGCGGCCTCGGCTCCTGGTCCGCCGAAGGAGTAGGCGGCGGCGGTGGCGGCGATCGCGACAGCGGCGGCGGCGAGAAGAGGTCGTCCGGTACGCATAGTCCCCCAGTGTGACATCGCCACCGGGGTGCTTCGACCAAAAATCGCAATGGATTTGTGATCCTAGTGTGACTCAGGGGGAGGGCGTTACCCTCCCCCCGTCGAGGGGCGTCAGTCCTGAGCCGTCACCTTCTCGGTCAGATGCGAGGGCAGGGGCTCGTAGCGCAGGAACGTGCGCTGGAAGGTGCCCGTCCCGTGCGACATGGACCGCAGGTCGATCGCGTAGCGGGTGATCTCCAGTTGCGGCACCTCGGCCTTCACCAGCGTCCGCCCCGTGCCCACGGGCTCGGTGCCCAGCACCCGGCCACGCCGCGAGGACAGGTCGGACATCACCGAGCCGACGTGCTCGTCGGCCACCAGCACCGCGATCTCGTCGACCGGTTCGAGCAGCAGCGTCGGCACCTTGGCGGCGGCCTCCTTCAGCGCCAGCGAGCCGGCGATCTGGAAGGCCATGTCGGAGGAGTCGACCGAGTGCGCTTTGCCGTCGTAGAGCGTGACCCGCAGATCCACCATCGGGTACCCGGCCAGCACCCCCCGCTCCATCTGCGTGCGCACGCCCTTCTCCACCGACGGGATGAACTGGCGGGGGACCACGCCGCCGACGATCTTGTCCACGAACTCGAAACCCCCGCCGGAGGGCAGGGGCTCGACCTCGAGGTGGCAGATCGCGTACTGGCCGTGGCCGCCGGTCTGCTTGACGTTGCGGCCCATGGCCTGGCACCTGCCGCCGAACGTCTCGCGCAGCGGCACCCGCAGGTCGACCCGTTCGACCTCGACGCCGTGGCGCTTGGCGAGCCGGTCGAGCAGGACGTCGGCGTGCGCCTCGCCCATGCACCACAGCACCAGCTGCCGGGTCTCGGCGTTGTTCTCCAGCCGCAACGTCGGGTCCTCGGCCACCAGCCGGGCCAGGCCCTGCGACAGCTTGTCCTCGTCGGCCTTCGACCTGGCCCTGATCGCCACCGGCAGCAGCGGGTCGGGCATGCTCCACGCCGTCATGAGCAGCGGCCGCTCCGGTTCCGACAGCGTGTCGCCGGTCTCGGCCCGCGACAGCTTGGCCACCGCGACGATGTCGCCCGCCATGCCCTTGGCGATGGTGCGCTGCTGCTTGCCCAGGGGGCCCGTCAGCGTGCCGATGCGCTCGTCGACGTCGTGGTCCTCATGCCCTCTGTCGGCCAGGCCGTGCCCGGAGACGTGCACGGTCATGTCGGGGCGCAGCGTCCCCGAGAAGACGCGCACCAGGCTGATGCGTCCCACGTAGGGGTCGCTGGTCGTCTTGACCACCTCGGCCACCAGCGGCCCGTCCGGGTCGCACGCCCTGACCTGGACGGGCTTGCCGTCCGGGGTGGTGATCTCGGGAAGCGGGTGCTCGAGCGGCGAGGGGAAGCCCTGGGTGATCACCTCGAGCAGTTCCTGCGCGCCGATGCCGGCGCCGCTGGCGAGCACGGGATAGAACGTGCCGCGGGCGACCGCCTTCTCCAGGTCGTCGATGAGCACCTTGGAGTCGATGGCCTCGCCCGACAGGTACCTCTCCATGAGCGACTCGTCCTCGCTCTCCTGGATGATCCCCTCGATCAGGCTGCCGCGGTACTCCTCGATCCGTGCCTCGTACTCCGCGCCCGGCTCCTTCTCGGCCCGCTCGCCGGTGGCGTAGTTGTAGAACTTCTGCGACAGCAGCCCGATCAGCCCCGCCACCTTCCCGTTGGTCACCACGGGCAGGTAAAGCGGCGCGACCCCGTCACCGAAGATCTCCTGACACTCGCCCAGGACCTGGTCGAAGTCGGCGCGGTGGTGGTCGATCTTGGTGATCACCACGGCCCTGGGCATGCCGACCTGCGCGCACTCCTCCCACAGCATCTGCGTCAGCCCGTCGATGCCGTCGGTCGCCGCGACCACGAACAGCGCGGCGTCCGCGGCGCGCAGCCCGGCCCGCAGGTCGCCCACGAAGTCGGCGTAGCCCGGCGTGTCCAGAAGATTGATCTTGATCCCGTTGTGGACGATCGGCGCGACGGACAGGTTCACCGAGCGCTGCTGGCGCACCTCGACCTCGTCGAAGTCGCTGACCGTGCTGCCGTCCTCCACGCGGCCCATCCGCGGGATGGTGCCCGTGGCCGCGAGCAACTGCTCGACCAGGGTGGTCTTGCCCGCTCCCGAATGGCCGACCAGGACGACGTTGCGTATCGCGTCCGCCCTCTCGGCCGCTGGTGCCCTGCCCGCGGCTCCCATGGCCGCGCCGTGGTGCTTGTCAGCCACATCGCCTCCGCTTCCGTGGGACGGAGCCCGCAGGGTACGGCGCGCGCCGCCCAAATCGTCGTTCGATTCAGTGCCGCCGCCCAGCGGAATTACCGCAAAGGACGCGGTTAGTTCACCAAATACCCGTGTGGCGAATATCACAAGGGGGGCGAGGCAAAGAAGTGGTGGCGGCCTGCATGGCCTACGATCGGAGCGCGATGCTCAAACTCCTGCGCCCGGCCATGACCCGGATACTCACCCCGCTGGGCAGGGCACTCGTCCGCCGCGGGATAGGCCCGAACGCCGTCACCGCGATCGGCACCACCGGCACCGTGGTGTGCGCCCTGGTCCTCTACCCCATGGGCCAGCTGTGGTGGGGCTCGCTGGCGATCACCGTGTTCGTGCTGTTCGACCTGCTCGACGGCGTCGTGGCGCGGATGGGCGGGGGCGGCGGCAGCACGTGGGGCGCCTTCCTCGACTCCACGCTCGACCGGGTGGCCGACGCGGCCGTCTTCTCCGGCCTGATCATCCACTTCTTCCTCCAGCGCGACCTGCTCATGGCGGGGGTCACGCTGTTCTGCCTGGTCGCCGGCGCGCTGGTGTCCTACGTCAAGGCCAGGGCAGAGGGGCTGGGAGTCGGCTGCGACGTGGGCCTGGCCGAGCGGCCCGAGCGGCTGGTCGTGGGGCTCGTGTCCGCGGGCCTGTCCGGCCTCGGCGTGCCGTACATCCTGGCCTTCGGCATGTGGCTGCTGGCGGCCGCCAGCGCCGTCACCGTCGTCCAGCGGATCGTCCACGTCCGTCGCCAGATTGGAGCCCGATGACCTCCCTCCAGGACCGTGCGGTCGCCGCGGGCTTCGCGGCGGGCTGGACGCTGCTGCCGTACCTGCCGGAACGGCTGACCGCGGCCGCCTTCACCCTCGTGGCCGACCGGGCCTGGCGCCGGCGGGGCAAGAGCGTGCGCCGCCTCGAGCACAACCTGGCCAGGGTGACCGGGCTGGCCGAGGACAGCCCCGAACTGCGGGCGCTCAGCCGCGCGGGCATGCGTTCCTACCTGCGCTACTTCCACGAGGTCTTCAGGCTGCCGAAGATGCCCGTCGACGAGGTCGTGCGGCGCACCCACGTCACCGGCGACGAGCACATCTGGAACACCGTGGCCGAGGGGCGCGGCGTGGTGCTCGCGCTGCCGCACATGGGCAACTGGGACCAGTCGGGCGCATGGCTGGTCGGCTGCGGGCACCCCTTCACCACGGTGGCCGAGCGGCTCAAGCCCGAGTCGCTGTTCCGCCGCTACGTCGCCTTCCGCGAGGGCCTCGGGATGGAGGTGCTGCCGCTGACCGGCGGCGACGGGCACACCTTCGGCGTCCTCGCGCAGCGGGTGCGCAAGGGCGGCATCGTCTGCCTGCCCGCCGAGCGCGACCTGACCAAGGGCGGCGTCGAGGTGGAGTTCTTCGGCGCCACCACCAAGGTGCCGGTGGGCCCCGCGCTGCTGGCCGTCAAGACGGGCGCCGCGCTGCTGCCGGCGACCATGTGGTTCGAGGGCCCCGACTGGGGTCTGCGCATCCACGAGGAGGTCGAGGTGCCCGACTCCGGCACCCTCCAGGAGCGCACGGCCGCCGTGGCGCAGAGCCTGGTGACGGTGTTCGAGAAGGGCATCGCCGAACACCCCGAAGACTGGCACATGCTGCAGCGCCTGTGGCTGGAGGACCTGAAGTGAACGTCGGCATCGTCTGCCCTTACTCCTGGGACGTGCCGGGCGGTGTCAAACAGCACATCGACGACCTGGCGCAGGCGCTGACGGCCCAGGGGCACCAGGTCTCGGTGATCGCCCCGGCCGAGGAGGACGCCGAGTTGCCGCCGTACGTGACCGGTACCGGCAGGGCGGTGCCGGTGCCGTACAACGGCTCGGTGGCGCGGATGTCGTTCGGCTTCCTGTCGGCGGCCAGGGTGCGGCGCTGGATCCGCGAGAACGACTTCGACGTGCTCCACATCCACGAGCCGCTGGTGCCCAGCCTGGGCGTGCTGGCCTGCTGGGCGGCCAAGGGGCCGATCGTGGCCACCTTCCACGCCTCCTTCAACCGCTCGCGGGCCATCGCGATCGCCGAGCCGATGCTGCGCAGCGCGCTGGAGAAGCTCAGCGGCCGCATCGCCGTCTCCGACGCCGCCCGCAAGAGCCTGGTCGAGCAGTTCGGCGGCGACAGCGTGCTGATCCCCAACGGCGTGACCGTCAGCCGCTACACCCAGGCCGAGCCGCTGCCCGGCTGGGGCCCCGACGGGCGCACGCTCGGCTTCCTCGGCAGGATGGACGAGCCGCGCAAGGGCCTGCCCGTCCTGCTCGAGGCGCTGGAGCAGGTGCCCGACGCGAGGCTGCTCGTCGCGGGCCCCGGCGAGGTGAAGATCCCCAAGTCGATCCGCGACCGCGTCACGCTGCTCGGCATGGTCAGCGAGCAGGACAAGATCCGCGCCTACCACTCCGTCGACGTCTTCGTCGCGCCCAACACCGGCGGCGAGAGCTTCGGCATCGTGCTGGCCGAGGCCATGTCGGCCGGAGCCACCGTGCTGGCCAGCGACATCCCGGCCTTCCGCCGGGTGCTGGGCGACGGGCAGGCCGGCGCGCTGTTCCCCAACGGCGACGCGGCCGCCCTGGCCCGCGAGGCGCGCGCCCTCCTCGACGACCCCGAGCGCAGGGCCAAGCTGGCCGACGAGGCGCTGCTCGCCGTGCGCAAGTACGACTGGTCCACGGTCGCCCGCGACGTCGTGCGCGTCTACGAGACCGTCACGGCCGCGGCGGGACGAGTGGAGGAAGACACCGTCGCATGAGCACCACGATCATCGTCCTGCTCGTGGGCATCCTCATGGTGCTCACCGCCGTCTACGTCTCCTGGCGGGCCGGGCGTCTCGACCGGCTGCACATCAGGCTGGAACTGGCCCGCGAGGCGCTCGACGTCGCGCTGGTCCGGCGCGCCGCCGTCGTGCTCGAACTGGCCGGATCCCGCCTGCTCGACCCCGCCACCTCCCTGGTCCTGGCCGCGGCCGCCCACGAGGCCCGTACGGCCGGCCCGGAGGAGCGCGAGCACGCCGAGAGCGACCTGTCCAGGGCGCTGCGCGCGGCCGTCGACCAGGACAGGTTCAGGGAACGCATCAGCGAGTCGCCGGGCGGCCTGTCGCTGCTGGAGGAGCTCGACGCCGCCGTCGCCAAGGTCGTCTACGCCCGCCGCTTCTACAACAACGCGGTCGCCGTCACCCGCACCGCCCAGCGCCGCTGGCTCGCCCGCAGCCTGCGCCTGGCCGGACGCACCGAGTATCCCGAATTCTTTGAGATCGATGACAATCCGCCCGAGACCATGGCAACCGAATGACCCGTTTTAGGGGAGCCCGGTAAGCTTCCTTCCGTTTTCGTGGCCGAGCGGAGGAGTTGAGCAGGTGCGGGTAGCCCGAACGATCGCGGTGACGCTGGCGGTGCTCGCTCCTGTCGCGGCCTGCTCGAGCGGGGGCGGAGCGGCCTCGCCGTCGAAGGCTCCGCAGGCGGCCCCCGTCTCCGCCACGCCGACGCCCGAGGTGAGCAAGCACCCCTTCACGGGCCTGCCGTACGAGGAGCTCGAACCGGTCCTGGCGGTGAAGATCGAGAACACCGCGGCGGGCAAGCCCCAGATGGGGCTGAAGAGCGCGGACATCGTCTACGTCGAGCAGGTCGAGGCCGGCCTCACCCGGCTGATGGCGGTCTTCTCCTCCAAGCTGCCGCCCAAGGTCGGCCCGGTCCGCAGCGCCCGCATCTCCGACCTGCACATCACGCCGCAGTTCGGCAAGCCGGCCTTCGCCTACTCCGGCGTCCAGTCCAAGATGCTGCCGTTCATGGCGGAGGCGTCGCTGTTCGACGTCGGCGACACCCGCAACCCCGGCGCGTTCTTCCGCCAGCCGGGCCGCTTCGCCCCCTACAACCTGTTCGCCAACACCAAGCAGCTGCTGGCCAAGGCGCCCAAGGCGAGCCAGGCCAAGGACATCGGCTTCACCTTCGGCGAGGCCCCCGCCGAGGGCGGCGTGCCGAAGAAGTCGTGGACGGTCAGATGGCCCGCCGCCCGCTTCACTTTCGCCTGGTCGGAGGCCAAGAAGCAGTGGCTCGTCTGGCAGGACGGCAAGAAGGACATGGCGGCCGAGGGCGGCCAGCTCGGCGCCCCCACGATCGTCGTGCAGTACACCAAGACCGAGCGCTCGCAGTTCCACGACAAGAACCAGAGCTACACCCCGCTGGTCCACTCCGTCGGCAAGGGATCGGCCATCGTGCTCCGCGACGGCAAGGCCTACAAGGCCAAGTGGTCGCGGGAATCGGAGGAAGAGGGGACGACGTTCACCACTGAGAGCGGTGAGCCGATGAACTTCGCGCCTGGCCAGGTGTGGATCGCTCTCGCCAGCCGCAAGCCCGTCATTCCTTAACGTACAAAATCCCGCCTCGACCCTGACATGGTGGTGTGTCCGGTCGTGGGGTGTTAAGGACCTACGATGGGCTTGAGAACTTACCGACCTGCCGTTGTGAGGAAGACCGTGTCTACCAGCCCCGTCACCGGAACCGCGCGCGTCAAGCGCGGCATGGCCGAGATGCTCAAGGGCGGCGTCATCATGGACGTCGTCACCCCCGAGCAGGCGAAGATCGCCGAGGACGCCGGGGCGGTCGCCGTCATGGCTCTGGAGCGCGTGCCCGCCGACATCCGCGCGCAGGGCGGCGTCTCCAGGATGAGCGACCCCGACATGATCGACGGCATCATCAACGCCGTCTCCATCCCCGTCATGGCCAAGGCCCGCATCGGCCACTTCGTCGAGGCGCAGATCCTGCAGTCGCTGGGCGTCGACTACATCGACGAGTCGGAGGTGCTGACCCCCGCCGACTACGCCAACCACATCGACAAGTACCAGTTCACCGTGCCGTTCGTGTGCGGCGCGACGAACCTGGGCGAGGCGCTGCGCCGCATCACCGAGGGCGCCGCCATGATCCGCTCCAAGGGCGAGGCGGGCACGGGCGACGTCTCCAACGCCGTCACCCACATGCGCACCATCAGGGGCGAGATCAAGCGCCTCACCTCGCTGCCCGAGGACGAGCTGTACGTGGCGGCCAAGGAGCTGCAGGCGCCGTACGACCTGGTCGTCGAGGTGGCCAAGACCGGCAAGCTGCCCGTGGTGCTGTTCACCGCCGGCGGCATCGCCACGCCCGCCGACGCCGCGATGATGATGCAGCTGGGCGCCGAGGGCGTGTTCGTCGGCTCCGGCATCTTCAAGTCGGGCGACCCCGCCAAGCGGGCGGCGGCGATCGTCAAGGCCACCACCTTCCACGACGACCCCGACGTCGTCGCCAAGGTGTCGCGCGGCCTCGGCGAGGCGATGGTCGGCATCAACGTCGACGAGATCCCGCAGCCGCACCGCCTGGCCGAGCGCGGCTGGTAGGCCCGCCCTCCCGCGACTGAGCGGCATCCCCTCGGGGGTGCCGCTTTTTCGTGCCGCCTCCTCGCCGCGCACTTTTCACGTCGCGCCTACGTCGCGCCGCCCTCTCCTTGCCCCGCCCCCTCTTCCCGTCGCGCCTACTTCGTGCCGCCCCCCTCGGCGGGTTCGCGTCGCGCACTCTGCGCGCCGCGCCCTCTTCCTGTTCGTGGTGCGGCTCTTCGTGCCGCTTCTCGCGCGACCCGGCCGCCCGGCACCCCGGATCCTCGGTGCCCGTCCAGGGCCCTCCACGCCCCGCTCCAGGTGACGGCCGGCCCTTTCCGCGTACTGGCTGGTGGCTGGTCATGCGCCTCGCAGACCCCCGCTCCAAGCTCCCGGCCCCCGGCTCTCTGCCTCCGCGCACTGCCTCTGCCTCCGCTCTCTGCCTCCGCGCACTGCCTCTGCCTCCGCCCTCTGCCAGCCAGTTGACCACGCCTGCCATGGCCCAGCCCTCGTAGGCTAGCCCGCGGAGCACCGGGAGTAGCGCGGGCGCCCCAATGCGGGTGGGGTCAGAA